>CANHHZ010000135.1 GCA_947460275.1 Sphingobacteriaceae bacterium
ACTTTCTAGAAAAACATTTGTAGTTTTTTCGCTAACTCCCGATGTTTTTCCACCAAAAACACCCGCAATACACATCGGTTCTTCGGCGTTGCAAATCATCAAATCATCTGCAGAAAGTTTACGTTCTGTATCATCTAAAGTTACAAATGGGGTTCCTTCAGCACATTTTTTAACAATTACTTTCTTGCCTTTAATTTTATCGGCATCAAAAGCGTGCAAAGGCTGACCAAGCTCATGCAACACATAATTGGTTACATCAACAATGTTGTTTATCGGGCGAATGCCAATTACTTTTAACTTATCTTTAAGCCACTCGGGCGATGATTTTACAGTTACACCACTTATACTTACACTGCTGTATCGCGGACAAGCAATCGCATCTTCTACCGTTACAGCTATAGGCAAACTCTCGTTGTCCACTTTAAAAGCCGAAACATCTGGCATTTGATAGGTTACACGTAAATAAGCCGCTAAATCTCTAGCTACCCCCAAATGCGAAGCAGCATCTGCCCTATTTGGAGTTAAGCCAATCTCGAACATAAAATCATCTTCCATTTTGAAATATGATTTTGCAGCAAGTCCAATTTGAGCTTCGTTAGGCAACACCATAATTCCAGCATGTGAAGCGCCCAAACCAATTTCGTCTTCTGCACAAATCATCCCTTCAGATTCTTCGCCTCTAATTTTAGATTTATTGATTTTAAAAGGTTCTCCTTCGTTTGGAAAAACAGTTGTACCCACCGTTGCCACTACCACTTTTTGGTTTGATGCCACGTTTGGTGCCCCACATACAATTTGTAAAAGTTCGCCAGTGCCAATATCTACCTTGGTAATACGCAAGCGATCGGCATTTGGATGTTGCTCACAATCAACTACATGGCCAATAACTAAGCCTTCTAAACCACCAACTACGGGCTGTACTTTCTCTAAACTTTCTACCTCTAAACCAATATCGGTTAAAATTAGTGATATTTCTTGCGGAGTTTTTTCTATTTGTATAAACTGTTTAAGCCAGCTGTATGATATTTTCATTATTCGAGTATCAATTTTTTTGTCAAGCACTTTGTATCAAGCATCAAGACATTTATAAAATGCAAAGATATTATTTAAAGCCGAAAGCAAAAAGAACTATGGCCTCCCTTATCACAATTAATCAAATTTTAACGTTCCTTATCCATCAAATTATTTTCATAGCCTAAAGACACCTAAGTTTTGACCAAAAATTACATCAATCCTTCGTCGGCAAGACTAAAAAAAGTATCATTGGTAAGAATAAGATGATCAAGCACAGGCAAGTCGAGCATTAAACCCGCTGCACAAATTTTTTTGGTAATAGAGAGATCAGCATGGCTTGGCTTTAAATTTCCAGAGGGATGATTGTGCGCCAAAATAATTGCTGCTGCGTTTTGTTCGATGGCTACTTTAAAAATTATTTTTGGATCTACCACTGTTCCTGCTTGCCCACCTTTGCTGATAAATCGTTTGCCCATCACAAAATGCGCATGATTAAGCAATAAAATCCAAAATTCTTCGTGCGGCAAATCCGTAAACTCTGCGTTTAAAGCTTCATAGGCATCGGCCGAAGTATTAATTTTTTGCGGACCTTGAGCAACAAGTTCCTTTCGACGACGACCTAATTCTAAAGCAGCAACAATAGCAATTGCTTTTGCTTCGCCAATACCTTTAAATTTGGAGAGCTCTTTTACGCTTAGCTGCGCAACCCTTGCCAAATCGTTTTGGTAATGGCTTAAAATTCGTTTGCTTAAATCTACAGCAGTTTCATTTTTGTTGCCAGAACCAATTAAAATGGCAATAAGTTCTGCATCTGTCAACGCTTTTCGTCCGTGTAAAAGCAACTTTTCGCGAGGCCTATCTGCTTCGGCCCAAGATTTGATTCCTAATTTTTGTTCGTAGTCTAACATTTTAAAGCATAAAAAAACGGTATCGCAAAAGCAATACCGTTTCAATATCGTTAAAAAAAGCGACTATTTTAAACTATTTACAAATTTTGTAAGTTTCGATTTGTTGTTAGCAGCTTTGTTTTTGTGAATTACATTCTTTTTAGCCAAACGGTCTAACATAGAAATTACCTTTGGTAATAACTCAGTACCAGTTTTTTTGTCTTCTGCTGCACGTAATCTTTTGATAAAGGTACGTGTAGTTTTTGCTTGATATCTGTTACGCAAACGTTTTGTTGCATTTGCTCTAATTCTTTTTAAAGAGGATTTATGATTTGCCATTCTTGTTTAGCGTTTTATCTTCTATGTTTACTATTTTTTCGGACTGCAAATATAGAGTTTATGTTTTTAAAATACAAAATGGATGTAGAAATATTTTCATTTTTTTATTCATCATATCAATCACAAAGGCTAATATTTTATAAAAAATGCATTTAAATTCATTTAAAAGCGTATTTGACCAAACAGAAATTTAAAAATATAATACTTAAAAAAACTTTCATTAAATGTACAAAATAGTATTTTTGGAGAAAATATAGAATTTTGAAAAAACGTATCGCAATTTTTGCCTCTGGATCAGGATCCAACGCTCAAAAATTAATGGAGCATTTTAAACGCAATTCAGAAATTGAAGTGGCCTTGGTGTTAACTAATAATCCTTACGCTTATGTTTTACAACGAGCCGACAGCTTCGAAATCCCTTCTCATGTTTTTGACAGAAACGAGTTTTATCATAAAGATGACATTTTAGACCTACTCAAAAACCTACATGTCGATTTAATTGTTTTGGCAGGTTTTTTATGGCTCATCCCTCATAACATTCTGCAAGCCTACCCAAATCGTATCGTCAACATTCATCCGGCACTACTACCAAAATTTGGAGGCAAAGGCATGTATGGAGATTTTGTGCATAAAGCCATTATGGAAGCAAAAGAACCAGAAGGCGGCATTACCATCCATTATGTAAACGAAAACTACGACGAGGGCGAATACATTTACCAAGCACGGTATCGCATTGAAAAAGATGACAACCTAGAAATGGTAAAATTTAAAGGCCAACAACTAGAGCACCAACATTACCCTCGAATTGTAGAATCTATTTTGAAAAAGTTAAAAAAATAAGCGCAAAAACTGATTTTTAGGCCTTCGAGTGAAGAGTAGATAGTCATTTAAATTATTTAAATTCTGACAAAAAAATCAGCCTATTTTCCTATATTTGCGGCTTAAAAGAACTATTTAATGAACCAACCAGTTAAAATTAAAAACGCTTTAATTTCAGTTTATTACAAAGATGGCTTAGCCCCTTTGGTACAATATTTAGCCAAACAAGGTGTAACACTATTTTCTACAGGTGGCACCGAGCAATTTATCAAAGATTTAGGCCTGCCAGTTACAGCTGTTGAAGACTTGACAAACTATCCTTCAATTTTAGGCGGAAGAGTAAAAACCTTACACCCTAAAGTATTTGGCGGAATATTAAACCGTAGAAATTTAGCTAGCGACAAGGCGCAAATTGCACAATACGAAATCCCTGAAATTGACCTGGTAATTGTTGATTTATACCCTTTTGAGGAAACCTTAAAAACTGGCGGTACCGAGGAAGAAATTATTGAAAAAATAGATATTGGTGGCATTTCACTCATTAGAGCCGCGGCTAAAAATTTTAACGATGTGGTTATTATTGCTTCTAAGTCGGACTATACCCCCTTATTACAGCAATTAGAAGAACAAAATGCCTCGACCACATTAGCACAACGTAAAGCATATGCCAAAAAAGCATTCCACACTTCTTCTCATTACGACACAGCAATTTTTAACTATTTTAATAGAGAAGAACCTCTAAACCTATTTAAACAAAGCATAAAAGAAGCCCAAACTTTGCGCTACGGAGAAAACCCCCATCAGCAAGGTACATTTTATGGTAATTTAGACGAAATGTTTATCAAGCTTAACGGTAAAGAATTAAGTTACAATAATTTGGTAGATGTAGACGCGGCAGTAAGCTTGATAGATGAGTTTAGCGAACCTACTTTTGCAATCTTAAAACATACAAACGCTTGTGGCGTTGCCTCTAGAAGCTCCATTTTACAAGCTTGGGAAGATGCTTTAGCTTGTGATCCTGTTTCGGCATTTGGCGGTGTTTTAATTACCAACGGAAAAATAGACTTGGCCACGGCTCAAGCCATCAACAATTTGTTTTTCGAAGTTTTAATAGCCCCAGCCTACGACCAAGAAGCTATAGCGTTATTTAAAACCAAAAAAAATAGAGTAATATTACAACGCAATGAAGTTAAATTAAGCAACAAACAATTCAAAACCTTACTCAACGGCGTAATTGAACAAGATAAGGATTTGGCCATAGAAGGTGCCGCACAAATGACCACTGTAACTGAGCAAAAACCTAGTCAACAAGCCATTAAAGACTTAATTTTTGCCAATAAAATTGTAAAGCACACCAAATCAAACACCATTGTTTTTGTGAAAGACAATGTGCTTTTGGCAAGTGGAGTTGGACAAACCTCACGCGTGGATGCTTTAAAACAAGCAGTTGTAAAAGCAAATTCGTTTAATTTTGACCTCAACGGAGCGGTGATGGCATCGGATGCTTTTTTCCCTTTTCCTGATTGTGTTGAATTGGCTGCCGAAGCTGGTATTGTTGCAGTTTTACAACCTGGAGGATCTATTAAGGATCAAGATTCTATCGATATGGCCAACCAAAAAGGAATAGCGATGGTAACTACAGGTGTTAGACATTTTAAACATTAAAACCTGTTTTTTCTAACAAAAGAAAACAAAGTACTAACTTTAAAACAATTTGTTTTAATTTTATACCGCAAACTGAAAACTTTGCAAAAATAAAACAGAAAATAAAAGCTGTACTTTTACAGCTAGTAAATATTAGAATTAACATCAAATAAAAAACCGACATAAATGGGATTATTTAACTGGTTTACGCAAGAGGTTGCTATTGATTTAGGAACTGCAAATACCTTAATTATACACAATGACAAGGTGGTGGTTGACGAACCTTCTATTGTAGCTTTTGACAGACAAACCAATAAAATTATTGCAATTGGCCGCCAGGCTATGCAAATGGAAGGCAAAACGCACGACAACATTCGTACTGTT
The DNA here is from genome assembly GCA_947460275.1 of Sphingobacteriaceae bacterium. Taxonomy (GTDB): domain Bacteria; phylum Bacteroidota; class Bacteroidia; order Sphingobacteriales; family Sphingobacteriaceae; genus Pedobacter. The sequence goes on from CANHHZ010000135.1 coordinate 5,088, forward strand.
AGGCCTTTAAAAGACGGTGTAATTGCCGACTTTAACGCTGCAGAAGCCATGATAAAAGGTATGATTCGCATGCTAAACGGTGGCAAAGGATGGATGTTTCCTTCGTTGAGAATGGTAATCTGTATCCCATCAGGTATTACCGAAGTAGAAAAGCGAGCGGTAAGAGATAGCGCCGAAATTGCTGGTGCAAAAGAGGTTTACTTGATACATGAGCCAATGGCTGCTGCTGTAGGTATTGGTATAGATGTAGAAGAACCAATGGGAAATATGATCATCGATATTGGTGGTGGAACGACAGAAATTGCAGTAATTGCACTTTCGGGTATTGTATGTGATCAATCTATCCGCGTTGCGGGAGACAATTTTGACTCTGATATTGTCAACTACATTCGCCGTCA
>CANHHZ010000136.1 GCA_947460275.1 Sphingobacteriaceae bacterium
ACAACAACTGTTTAACTTTAAATGAGTAAGCAACCGCCATAAATTTTTATGGCGGTTTTTTTATAAAGGTTTAGTTAAATGTTTTAATTCTAATTAAACGAATAAATTTTTGAAACCCCAAAACAATAAATGCTTACTTTTTGTCTAAACACAGCTTTTTTAATCTTTTTATGTCAAAATTTTGTCATTAAAAGCAATAAAATCATACTTTAAAGCAGATTTAACCCTCTTTTTATTTAAAAAAACACTTGTAACATTTGCATTACGTTTATAAAATTCTCAAATTGCATATCAATTACTAATTAAACTTAAAATTTTATGAAAAAACTATTACTATCTGTAGTCGTTTTTCTGATGGTTGCAATTACAGCAATCGCTCAAGAACGAGTAATTACAGGAACAGTTACTTCGGCCGAGGACAATAAGCCCCTGCCTGGAGCAAGTGTTAAAGTTAAAGGAACCAAAACTGGGGTTTCTACAGGTGCAGACGGAAAGTACACTTTAAAAGCTGCTTCCAATGCTACATTAGAGTTCAGTTCTTTAGGCTTTGCATCTCAATCAAAAAACGTAGGCACAGCTTCAAGTATCAATGTAGCTTTGGCTAGTGATGCACAATCACTAGGTGAGGTGGTTGTAACGGGTGTGGGTGTGGCTACACAGAAGAAACGTGTACCTATCGACGTAGCAACCTTAAATTCAAAAGATTTTCCAAAAAGTGCTACTACAAACGTAAGTCAAGCTTTGCAAGGCCAAATAGCTGGTGCGCAAGTTATACAACGCAGTGGCCAGCCTGGAGCAGATGCTCAAATTATACTAAGAGGTTATAGTAACCTTTCGGGTACTAACCCACTAATTATGATTGATGGTGTTCAATCTAGCTCTGATTTATTAACCAGCTTAGATCCAAACATCATAGAAAGAGTAGAGGTTGTAAAAGGATCTGCAGGTGGTATGTTGTATGGTGCACAAGGTGGAAACGGGGTAATTCAAGTATTCACCAAAAAAGGATCACAAAACAGTAAATTAACCATCGATGTAGCATCTAGATACAGTAATGATAGAGTAATTGCATTAAATGATTTAGTTGCAAAAAATCACCACTGGGTAACTGATGCTTCTGGCAATATTTTAGGAGCCAGCAGTTTGCCAATATCACAAAGCGCAATTGGTGTTTGGGGAAATCCAACAGCATTGCCATTTGCAACTGATAAAACAGTTCAAAACAATAAACCAATATTACTTCCTACCTATAATCATATTGAGCAAGGAAATAGAGTTGCAAATACCTATTCAAACTCAATAAACATCAGAGGTGGCGCAGATAAATATGATTATGCTTTCGGAGCATCTCATCTTTCGCAGCAAGATGTTTACAGTAATAACTTCGAGCGGACTAACTTAAACTTAAACTTTGGTATTACACCGGCAAAAGGCTTAAGCTTCAGAAGTTCTACGCAATTGATTTCTACCTATGAGGATTTATTGGCGTCTAATAGATTTAATTTGGTTAACTCTTTACAATGGATTGATTTTACATGGAGAAATCCTGTAAATGGTCAAATAGTAGTTAAACCAAGTACTTTAACAGACGGAAACAACGCATTGGCCGAAAGAGAGGCAAGAGAGCGTTATAGCAAAACACCTAGAATTCTTCAAAATTTCAGTGTAAATTATAAATTACCAAAATTCTTAGAATTTGACGTAAAATATGCATTAGATGCAAGATCTATTGACCAAAGTGATTTTTATTTTAACCAAACTGGTAGAGCGCAAACTGTATTTTTTGGTTCTGATATCAATGGAAGTATCACGAAAGAGTTTCAAAACTTTAGAGTTCACTACGGAACGGCTAGCGCATATCTTAGAACTGACTTCGAAAAAGATTTCAAGATAAATATTCCGCTTAAAACTTCTACTCAATTTACTTATGATGCTAGAAAGACAAAAAGTAATTATTTCTATGCGCAAGGAGTTGCATTGCCTGCATATCCGCCTTATACCTTATCGAGCGCTACTACCAGAACAGGTGGAGATAGCTATAGCGAGTTGTTAATTTATGGTTTCTTGGTAAACCAAACTTTCGACTGGGGTAATTTAGCAGGAGTTTCTGTAGGTTTTAGATCTGATTATTCTTCGGCTTTTGGAGGCCAGAGTAAACCTGCAACTTTTCCTAGAGGAACAGTTTATTTTAATCCTTCTGAGTTCTTTAAAAACAAGAATATAATTACGAACTGGAAATTGCGTGCTGCCTATGGTGCTGCTGGTATTCAGCCAGGAACATACGATAGACAGGTTACGTTCTCTAGAGGTAACTTTGGCGAAAGTGGTTCTACCTTATTTACTAGAACTACCGCTAACAATCCTGATTTAAGGATCCAAAAAACTACGGAGTTAGAAGCAGGTACTGATTTAAATTTAACCCCTTTAAAAGGAAGTTGGTTAAGTAACGCTGTATTTAATGCTACTTATTGGAAAAGAACATCTGAAGATGTATTGCAAACTGCGCCAGTAGCTCCATCAACTGGAGGTAGTGGAGCTGTTGATAATTTAGTGAGCTTAAGAGGTAGTGGTTTGGATATATCGCTAGATCTTAGCGCATACAAATCTCAAAATTTTGACTGGAATTTCGGATTTAGATGGGCAAAAACAAAAACTGAGATTACTAAAGTGGCTAATAATGTGCCTATCACTAACGGAGTATTTAATATAGCTCCTGGAGGTAATTTAGGAAACTTGTACATGCAAAGACCTTTATCTCGTATAGATCAATTGAAACCTGACGGCACAAGATATATTCCTGTTGCTAATGAGGCTGGTTACACTATTGTGAATGGTTATGTAGTAAACTTAGCCAATTATAACGTAGTATTAACAGCAGCTGATGATTTAGCTGTAGCAGGAAATGTAAACCCTGATTTTACGAGTTCATTTATCAATCGATTTAACATTTATAAAAAACTAAGTGTTTCAGTACAACTTGATTGGGTAAAAGGTGTTGATGTTTATAACCAAACAAGACAATGGTTGTATAGAGATAGATTGCATGCAGACTTTGATAATTCTGTAAATATTGCAGGCCAAGAAGGTTCTTTTGTAGCGTTTTATAATAGTCTTTATAATACAAACACGCCTTTGTCTCATTTCGTTGAAGATGGAAGTTATGTAAGATTGAGAGATTTGTCTATCACTTACGATTTAACAAGCACCTTGAAACAGAAATGGGTAAAATCTATTTCGGTTACTGCTACGGGAAGAAACTTAGCCACATGGACTAAATATAAAGGTTTAGACCCAGAGGCTACTGCGGCATTGACTAATCAAGGTGGAACAATTTCAGGCTTAGGTTCTTTTACTGGAGTAGATTACTACGGTGCACCAAACTTGAAATCATTCCAATTTAGCATTAACATAGGTTTTTAATTAATTAAGTATAAATTTTAATTCATAATAAGATGAAGAAAATATTAGCACTATTTGCAATGGTCTTGCTTTTGACTAATTGTAAAAAGTCCGATTTGCAGTTGGATGATCCTAACTCACCAACACCTACGGGCTCTTTAGCCACAGTAAAAGGGGTAGAACAGTTTGCCCTGGGCATTTGGAATAAGTTATATGTGGGAAATAACTTGCTTGTTCACTCTATGAATATGCACAGCTTTATGGGAGATGAGCAATGGTGTTCAGCAGGTAATTTTGGTTGGAGATATGTAAATCAAGTAGATAAAATTACCTTACCTGCTCCATACAACAATGTTGTTCCTGCGGTATTAGGTATAGCACAACCTCAACAATTGAAAGATCTAAATAACCTTGCTGCTACAAATGGCTCGCAAATTAATGCCTTAGTTTATGAGTGGAACATGGCTTATTTTGCAAATGGACAAGCAAATTTCTTGCTTCAAGCTATTGAAAATCCAGCCATTACAATTCCTGCAACAGAGAAATCAGTTCTTAAAGCATGGGCTTACTGGTGGAAAGGCTTTGCTTATTCTCGTATTGGTTCGATGTATGTTGCTGGTGTAATCAATGACAAAACAGACGGTAGTACATCATCTCAGTACAAAACTCGTCAACAAATGATTACTGAAGCTAATGCCAATTTTGATAAAGCAATTGCTTTGTTAACACCAATTTCAGCAAGTGATGCCGTATATGCTTCAACAATGAACGCCATTATTCCAGCATTTAACAGACCAACACCAAATGTTGTAATCACACCGCAAATGTGGGTGAGAGGTATTAATACCTATAAAGCAAGAAATATATTGGTAAATAAAAAAGTTACTGAATTAACAGCTTCAGATTTATCATCGATAAAAACTTTGGCTCAATCGGGTTTAGTACAAGGAGATATTACTTTCTTATTAGGAATCTCTGCTGTTGCTGCTGAAGGTTTATCGCCAAATAATCAACAACACACTATGCTTTGGAACTCTTTTGCAAATAACCCTGGGTGGATGTGGCCATCTGAACGTTGGGTTCAAGATTTCAAATCAGGCGATCAAAGATTTGTTAAGGGTGTAACAGCCCTTCCTGCAGCTAGCGTGGAGGTTAATAGATCGAGTAGAGGGATTCAATTTGGAGGCCGCTATTATTTTACGGCTATTCAAAATGGAGGTTATTGGTCTACAAACGCCAGAACAGGTTTTGCAAATTTCGCTGGATCTTGGGAAGAAAATGCTTTAATGTTAGCTGAAGTTGAGATTAGAAACAATCAAGTGGAGGCTGGCTTAGCCTTCATAGATCAAGTGCGTTCGGCTAATGGCGCTGGCTTAGCTTCAACAGTAGGAACTAGTTTAACGCAAGCCCAAGCTTTAGAAGAGTTGAGAAGAGAGCGTAGAATTGCATTAACATTACGTGGTGTTGCTTTTTATGACGCCAGACGTTGGGGTGTAACCGCCAAAGCTAGTGCTGGAGGGGGTAGAGCAAATGCAAATGTAATTATTCCTAACTCATTAATTGGCGCTACACCAACAGGTAGTTGGACTGCATTGCCATGTTTCATAGAATACAATTACCTAGATTATTGGGACGTTCCTGTAACTGAATTTAGTTACAACGCAGCTGCTTCAGGTTCTGCGGCGATTGCGAACTAAAACATCCATATTTAGTAAACTGAGTTTAATTGCTCAAACAAATAAAGCCAACTATTACAGTTGGCTTTATTTGTTTATTGTATTTATAGTAATAACTCAAAGCTTTGATAAGGAGATTTTGTTACCTAACTACATGTGGCAACAGGTTTAGTTTAGTCACCTTCATATCGCTTGTTTTACGTCCTCTTGTTTTCAAATTAGGTGATGATCAAATAAGTTTTAGCATCTATTTCTTGTCCACACTATATTTACCGGGCCCAAGCAAGATCAAACCTAAAAACACTACCCCTAATTCTATTGCATGCGATGCTTCGGCTAAGCCTTCTTTAACATTGTTTAAATGCACCAAAGCCGCAATAACCATGGTAAAAAACA
>CANHHZ010000137.1 GCA_947460275.1 Sphingobacteriaceae bacterium
AACCTGATAAAGTTAAGCTGCCCATATTTGGAAATTGAGCTGTAGTTTTTGACAAGCCCTTTATTTCTATGGCGATGTAACCCGTATCGGTAATTTGCCATTGCCCCACCGCAGCTGTCGCTGTTGCTTGGTTAAGAGAAACTTTTTTTGTTTGTTGGTTTAAACTGATACTCAATTCATTTTTCCCTTCCACTTTACTCAGTTCGTTCAAAGCGATAGTTAGCTGACCAGTTTTAGCCAAGCGCACATACACCTTAAAAGTGGCGTGTTGAGCTGTCCAGTTCTCTATCCCTTTTGCCGTAATTTTTGCGCCTGTTTTGCCGCTCATAAATGCGTTTCCGCCAAGTGGAACTATAATTTTTTCGCTCTGCGCAAAAGCGATAGCATTTAAAAATAGGAGTAAAATGGTAAGATAGTTTTTCATGAGATGTAGAATTATTTAAAACGTTCTTCGAATACTTTTTCCAATGCAAACATTTCGTCGCGTAAGCGTGCCGCCATTAAGAAATCCATTTCTTTGGCTACTTTTTGCATGTCTTTACGGGTTTTATCAATCGCTTTCTGCAATTCGGGCTTGGTCATATATTGTACAATTGGGTCGGCAGCAATACTTACCTCATCTACTTCTACATAGGCTTTTTTACGGGCTGCATTTTCAGAAAAATCTAATACAGAACCTTGTTCTATAATTTCTTCGCGGGTTTTGCCCACGGTTTTAGGCGTGATGCCATGCTCCAAATTGTAGGCAATCTGTTTCTCTCGGCGACGAGTGGTTTCATCTATCGTGCGCTCCATAGATTTGGTGATATTGTCGGCATACATAATTACACGCCCTCTATCATTTCGTGCCGCACGGCCAATGGTTTGTATCAATGCCCTATCCGAACGTAAAAAACCTTCCTTATCTGCGTCTAAAATAGCTACTAAACTTACTTCTGGCAAGTCCAATCCTTCTCTCAACAGGTTAATACCCACCAACACATCAAACTCGCCCAAACGCAAGCCACGTAAAATTTCTACACGCTCTAAAGTTTTAACCTCAGAGTGGATGTAACGGCATTTGATATTTAGCCTATCCATGTACTTGGTCAGTTCTTCGGCCATACGTTTGGTCAGGGTAGTGACCAAAATCCTATCGCCCATTTTTATGGTCTTGTCTATTTCATCGAGCAAATCATCGACCTGATTGATGGCTGGCCTTACTTCTATCAAGGGATCCAATAATCCTGTAGGTCGAATTACTTGTTCTATAACCACCCCATCTGTTTTGGCCAATTCATAATCGGCAGGAGTTGCACTCACATAAATGGTTTGGGGAGCTAAGCCCTCAAACTCTTCAAAATTTAGAGGGCGGTTATCCAAAGCCGAAGGCAAACGGAAACCATATTCTACCAATGACATTTTACGCGAGCGGTCGCCACCATACATGGCTCTAATTTGGGGTACGGTAACGTGACTTTCGTCGATCACCATCAGGTAATCATCAGGAAAATAATCTAACAAACAGAAAGGACGCATGCCTGGCTGACGGCCATCAAAAAAACGAGAATAATTTTCAATTCCTGAGCAATAGCCCAGCTCTTTCATCATTTCTATATCAAAATTCACCCTTTCTTCCAATCGTTTGGCCTCTAACACTTGCCTATAGCCCAGCAACTGGTTTTTGCGCATTTCCAATTCTTCTTGTATGCCCCAAATAGACGAGTTGAACCTATCTTTGGGTGTCACAAACAAATTGGCCGGGTAAATGGCCATGTCTTCTAATTTCTCTAAGGTTTTTCCCGTAATAGGATCAATAACCGACAATTCCTCAATATCATCCCCGAAAAAAGAAACCCGATAGGCATTGTCTAAATAAGCAGGGTAAATATCTACCGTATCGCCTTTTACGCGAAAGGTTCCTCGTTTAAAATCATTGATGGTACGGGCATATAAAATTTCTACCAAGCTATGCAAAAAGGAGTTTCGGCTAATTTTTGTTCCTACCGCAAAGCGGAAAACAGAACGCGAAAAATCTTCGGGATTTCCCATACCATAAATACATGAAATAGAGGAAACAACAATCACGTCTCTCCGACCCGACATTAATGAAGAAGTGGTGCGCAAGCGTAGTTTTTCTATCTCTTCGTTGATGCTTAAATCTTTTTCGATGTAGGTATTGGTGGTAGGCATATAAGCCTCTGGCTGGTAATAATCGTAATACGATACAAAATAATTGACCGCATTTTCGGGAAAGAATTGCTTAAACTCCCCATACAACTGCGCCGCCAAAGTTTTGTTGTGGCTTAAAATTAATGTAGGTTTTTGGGTTTGCTCAATTACATTGGCCACCGTAAAAGTTTTTCCAGAACCGGTAACCCCTAAAAGCGTTTGGTAATGTTCTTCGCTCTTTACGCCCTCAACCAATTGTTTAATGGCATTGGGCTGATCGCCTGTAGGTTTATAATCGGAAACGAGTTTAAATTTCATCTATTGGCAAAGATAAGGGGTTGGAAGTGAAATGTTATACGCGATATGTAATAAGTTGTAGGTTTTAAATGGAAATTAAGATTGGATGGTGCAGGGTTGTAAGTTACAGGTATATAAGCAAAGTTAACCCCCATAAAAAAACACAAAAAACAGGAGTAATACCCTACTCCTGTTTTTTGTGTTTATATCGTTTAGTAGAGACTAAAAACTCAGTACTCCTGACTACTTACTTTTCTTCTCTAACTGCATTGGGTTAGCACCTGCAGACTGGCCTCTTACTGGAGCACCACCTGTACGGGCTTTGAACAATTGGAATTTTGAAGGCTCTGCAGCTCCACCCCAAGTGTTATTGCCTTCGTTAATGTCAGCAGTTTCACGCATCGGGTCAATTTTAATTGAAGCTACTTCTTTATCGTGCACATAAAACTTTGATGTTTTTTGCTCGTTCAATCTCCAAATTTGTGCAGGTATTTTATCTACTGCTTTTGTGCCATCTTTAAACGTAAACTCAACAATAATTGGCATAACTAAACCACCTTTATTGCTAAAGTTTAATTCATAAAAATGTTTGTTAGCGTATTTGGCTTTCTCTTCAGCGGTAAATTCTTCCATTGGCAAACGTACAGGAGCAGTCGCTTTTGGTGTTAAAGCTGTGTCAATTTGAACCAATCCTCTAGCGTATTTCCAGTAGAAATCACGTGCTTCTAAATCTTTATCCGTATAATACTTGATATTGCTGTTTTCGCGGTTTCTAATTTTAGAGATATCTTCGAAAGTATTCAATGCAGGTGCATCTACTGATCTTGCTGGTCTGTTGCCGCCACCAAATCTGCCACCACCTTGAGGTGCTGTAGCTGCATAATCTGCTTTTGCATAACGTACGCTATCTAAAGAGATATCGCAAGCATCAGTTCCATAGAACCAACCTCTCCAAAACCAATCTAAATCTTCACCACTTGCATCTTCCATAGTTCTAAAGAAATCGGCAGGTGTTGGATGTTTAAATGCCCATCTTCTTGCATATTCTTTAAAAGCATAATCGAACAATTCGCGACCCATGATCGTTTCACGTAAAATGTTTAAACCTGTTGCTGGTTTAGTGTAAGCATTTGGACCAAAGTTTACAATGTTTTCTGAATTAGACATGATTGGTTCTAATTGGTCTTTTGGTAATTTCATGTAAGGCACAATGGTATAAGCAGGTCCTTTTTTACTAGGAAATTTATTGTCCCAAAGCTCTTCAGTTAAATACTCTACAAAAGAGTTCAATCCTTCATCCATCCAACTCCATTGACGTTCATCGCTGTTTACAATCATTGGGAAAAAGTTATGGCCAACTTCGTGGATAACCACACCTAACATTCCATTTTTGGTACTTTCACTGTAAGTACCATCCGCATCTGTACGCCCATAATTGAAGCAAATCATCGGGTATTCCATGCCATTTGCCGCTTCTATACTTTGCGCTACTGGATAAGAATAAGGAATGGTAAAATCTGAATAGGTTTTAATGGTATGCGCTACTGCACGGGTAGAAAGTTTACTGTACAACCCGTAAGCTTCTTTGCCATAAAAACTCATACACATTACGTTTTTACCTGCAATTGGCTGTGCCATGGCATCCCAAATAAATTTACGAGATGAAGTCCATGCAAAATCGCGTACATTATTCGCTTGAAAAACCCAAGTTTTTTTAGTTTCTGCTTTTTTAGCTTCAGCTGCTTTAGCTTCAGCTAAGGTTACAATTTCTACAGGAGCCGTAGTTGACACTTTTGCTTTGTTGTATCTTGCCAGTTGTACTGGACTTAGTACAGCACTGTAATTGATACATTCGCCAGTAGAACCTATCATATGGTCGGCAGGAACAGTCATTTGTACATTAAAGTTACCAAAAGTTAAGGCAAACTCGCCTCTGCCAGTAAACTGGTGGTTTTGCCACCCTTGGAAATCGCTATATACACACAAACGTGGATACCATTGCGTCATGGTAAACAGGTAGTTTTTATCTTCAGGAAAATACTCGTAACCACCACGGCCACCAACCGACATGCGGTCTGTAATTTTATAAGTCCAATCGATGTTGAACACGAACTGAGTTCCAGATTTTAAAGCAGGAACCTCTATACGCATCATCGTTTTGTTGATGGTATAAGCTAATTTATTGCCGCTTGCATCAGTTAGCTTGGAAATTTTTATTCCATTGCCATTATCTGCCTGCTTTGCATCAAAGGTCATTTGATCTGCCTGTGCGCTAGTTCCTCCACTAGGCATTTTGCTAGCACTTTGGTAATTTGCGTTATTGACGTTGCTATGCTCATTTTCGTCCAACTGTATCCAAATGTAAGTTAACACATCAGGTGAATTGTTGAAATACGTAACAGTCTCACTTCCTTTTAGGAGTAGATTTTTTTCATCGAGTTCGCATTTGATGTTGTAATCGGCTCTTTGTTGCCAATATTTAACACCTGGCGCACCGCTAGCTGTACGTTGTTCGTTTGGCGTGTTTAAAACTGTACCCAACTGCTCAAACTTGTTACCGTGGTTACTACCAGGATTGTGAAGTATGTTTTGAGCAAAAGCCATTTGACTTACAAAAGCCAATAAGCCGAAACATTTGTAAAATTTATTCATTTTTATATAGTTAGTAAGGAATTCGTTCCAAAGCCATCTTTAAAGCCAGGCTAAATACGGCTGCTGATAAAAATATGACCCAACTCTTTCGCTTTATTCTAAAAAAAGATAAGCCTATCCAAGTTGCACCTAAAATCAAAACCACAAATAAAATTTGACCAGCCTCTAGACCTAAGTTGAAACCAAACAGCCCCCAACCTATATTTTGATCGCTAGCCAACATCATTCGTACCGAATTGGCAAATCCCATTCCATGGATTAAACCAAAAAGCAATGCAAGATAGTAATTTGTATTTATTGCTTTTAAGGAAAAGTCCTTTTTTAGCAAATTACTTATTGATGTAATAAAAATGGTACACGGGAT
>CANHHZ010000138.1 GCA_947460275.1 Sphingobacteriaceae bacterium
AATCCCTTTTGGTTGGGCTAAGCAACAACAGCAGATATTAAAAACGCTTCAGTTTTAGCTAAAGTGTTTAATATTTTTAAAAGCTACTGGCTTATTGAAAGCTCACTAGCAATATGCTGGCGGGTGCGGAGGTCGCTTGCTTAAAAATATCTCCACTCACCATACCTTAAGTAAATAAATTGTCTGAACTATGATTTATTTGATTAAGATGATTGACATGATTTTAACTTAAACGTTAGGGAGCGTCATTGCGAACGTAGAGAAGCAATCTCAAGCGAGCAGAGGTTTCCCGCACATTTTGGTTTTCATAGGGCTGCCACCCTATGTTGGTTTATAACGCCCTTTCAGGGCTATCTATTTGTCTAAGGTCAGTTGCCGATAGCTATCGGCACTCACCGTACCATTTTAACCCTTTGTTTGAACTATAATTTGTTTGATTAAGATGATTAACACAACTACAATCAAATCACTCAAGGAGTGAAAAAACTAAGTACTTGGTATTAATAAATGCAAACTAATAACCATAAGCTCCATAGGGGCGATAGTATGGAAATAAAACTTGCACCCCACATAAAAAGCCCCATGAGGGCGACACTTATTTCTTGTTGGTGACAATGAGATATATTCAAACTAGGGCAAGAAAATAAGTTACCTTTTAGTAGCTTGTGGTGGTTTTTTTGAAGGCTGTTGGAAAACACCAACCTTGGGCAAATCCAATTAAAAGCGTTGGCTATTTTAAATATATATCGTCTCTTACATAAGAGTTGTTTAGCCAAAAACAATGTTTAGTGTATTCTTTAGCTTTCGTCAATTTGTCTTTAATTGGCAAAGGATAAGTGTCAGCTGCGTTTGTGGCGTGTGGTCTAACATGTGATACAGAATTGAAAGATTTGTTTGGAAAGTTTGTATAACGTGTCGACCCAATTACTTCTTTCACTATTTTACCTTTTGAAACTATCTCTTTTGTTTTTGCCCAAACTTTTTCCGCTTCAAGAATGTCAGCATATGGCATATTCCAAAACTTAACTTTTCTCAAAACTAATTGCTCGTTTTCAAATTGGAAAAACACAAACAAAAATTTATGCTCTAAAATATCTTTAAAGTTAGAGTCGTCCCATTCTTCATTTACTATTTCTTCGTATTTGAAATTTGGAAACGAAATATCCTCTTTAGGTAAATTGTTTTCTTTAAGTCTTACTGTTTTAACTATAATTTCCGCTTTTTCAAACTCTTCAATATAATCTTCAACTTTCATATCTTGAGGCACACCAAAAACTGATTTAACAATTGCTTTTGAAACTCTGGAATGATAATCTTTGATTTTTGGATTAATATATTCAAGTTGAAACTGTTTAACTAATTCTGAGTCAGTTTTACCTATTAGAGGTTTGAATTTTGAAATTACTACCTCTTCAATTGTTTGCTTTTTAGCAACTGCAACAGATGGAATTAGTTTTCCATAAACTTCTTTTGTTTCTCCTGCTATGGATGCTATGATATGATTTACATAGCCTTGTTTCAGCGAATACGCTCTTTGTTTTGCAGGGATTTTAGAAAAAGGTTGTTTTCTGACAGACTGGGCATTTGCACCTTTTGTGCAAGCACCTAAATAAAACGTGTCTCCTTCTGAAAGTTCGTGAGCCTTACCATCAGCCACTTTTTGTTTAATCAGTTGCCAGTCTTTTTTGATTATTTCCAAATCTGTATTTGGGAAATTCCACTCATCAACAAGTTTTATGTAAATGAAAATACAACAAAATATACGGATTATGTATGATACAGATTGTATAAAATACTACATATTGTCGGTTGATCAAAACATACAATGTGTATAGGTTTGTTTCATGATAAATGAAGCTTTAATTAAAGAATTTGGCTTGCGAATAAGGCAACTCCGTTCCGAAAAAAATATTAGCCAAGAGAGGCTATCATTTTTAACTGGCTTCCATAGAACATACATAGGAATGATTGAAAGAGGTGAAAGAAATATTTCACTTACAAATATGGCTGTGTTTGCTAAAGTTTTTGAGATGACCGTTTCTGAACTTTTAGATTTCTCATCTATAAATCCAAGACATTCTTTTAAAAAATACGAAATTAAAACGGAAGAATAATGTCAAGAAAGCACTCATTTACATTGACATTATCTAACAATGTCACAGAAAAAGAAGGAGTTAATTATCTTATAGAAAATTATACAGGGTTCTTCAAAATTGATTTGTCAACCAAAAAGGAATTGCTTGATTTATTGAAGATTGAGCATAGATATTTACAAGCATTTGACTTGATTTTCGTCCCAGAAATGGTTGGTAAAGAAGTTAACTCTAATTTCTTACAAACTTATCTTGAAGATATTATTTTGGTTGAATTAAAGACGACTAAAAAGTATTTACCAGAAAATCCTAAAGGGTTCTTTTTTGGAGCAACCGAAAATGAATTTAATTTTGGCAAAATACTTGGCGATAGGTTTAGGTTTTGTTTTGTAAGTATGAATGAAAAAGGTTCATCATTTTCATTGCAGACATTAGAAGAATTAGAAGCTAGAATAAAAAATAGAAGAATTCAATATCAAATCAATTTATAAATAGCTCAATGTTGTAATTTGAATTTTTAAATTCATTTATTAATTCTTCCTGAGTATATTTGTATTCATCAATAAATTCTATTTTTTGGTTTATATCAAAGTAATAGAAGGAATTAAGTTTTTTATATAAAAGCCAAGTTGAAGAGATAATCCCATTTCTTTTTGAAAGTTGTAAGCCATCAACTTTGTTGGAATTCAAAACATTTATTACTTCATTAATATTCATTCTGTGATAATTTTGGTATTAGGGGAAAATTTGAATTTTTTAAAGTTGTTGCTACAGAATAATCCTGACAAGGAAACCCGCCTACAAGCATATCGTGGTCAGGTATTTTTGAAACATCAACTACTGAAACATCTTCATTACAATGTCCATTTTTTCCAAAACGGTTTTCATATACTAATGAAGCGTGTTGGGTTTTGGTTGATGGCTCCCATTGATTACTCCAAACAACTTCATATGCTGATTTTAAATCTTTTTTATAATTTGACGATGCCGATTTACCTTGCCATCCTTCTAGTCCAAGTCGAAAGCCGCCAACTCCTGCAAATAATTCAACTACTTTAATTTTATTTTCCATTGTGAATTGTTTTTAGATATTGAACTCTTTTTTTTCCTATTAGACATTTTTTAGTTTTTGTCCAAAGTTAACTAGAAAGAGTTAATGCACAAAAAAGTCCATTAAAGTTATTAACAGGTTTTTGTTGTTGGATGAAATTAAAAGTGCTTTAGGCTTGGTATTCTGTCTTTAATTAAGAACTTTAGTAAATTAGAATTGCCTTGAGAAAAACAATTCATAAACCATGATAAAAAATGCAAATAATGATTAAATAATAAAGAAATACTAAAACTATCCTATTTAAAAACACCAAAAGCTACCTTTTGAGTAGCTTTTGGGATTTAAAAGGTCGATAAAAACACCGACCGCAGGCAAATTATAAATCTTGTTATCCTTTAATCGTTTAATTATATCCTAACAACTAAAATCAAAAAACACCAAATTTTCTCAAGTAAAAAACATTGAGGCAATCTTTGTCAAGCCATAATAATGCCTAACCATAGGTTGGTAGCTGTTTTTTTATTCTTTCATGAGTTGTTCTCTGTCATAATCACACATTGAACATAATCCATGTGAGTTGTCTTTAATAAAAATATAGTCTGTCAAAGTGCTAACATTTCCATTTAAACATCTTTCACATTTTATATTTTTTGTATAATAATCAACAACACTTTCAATTACATTTTTTTGCTTTTCTGACATAGAATCAACTCCTTTATCAATTACTTGTTTTGATATACCTAATGCTACATCTTTAATTTCTTCTCTTTCAATTAATTCTTTCAAGAAATCTATCAAGTCAGCATTATATTCTTCTTCAAACATTCTTTCTTTTACTTGTCCCATATTTGTATAAATTTATGTATTGTTTATCTAATTTAATTCGATTATAAGCAAAAAGACCTTTTTCAATTTCTCTTGCAGTTTTATTATGCTTTTTTGCAAGTTCTCTAACAATTTTCAAATATTCAACCCAACTATTTGAGTTAATATTATTCCATGAAATTAGCTTTAAGTCAATTAAGGTTTCTACACACCTTATATCAATTATTGGATACTTTATTGAATTTGTAACACACAATATTGCAGAAGCAGTTGGAATACTTACACCTTTTAAATTTGTCAAAAGTTCAACTTTAGTCTTTTCATTATTTTCAGCAAATGCTTTTTGTGTAAATTCTTTAATTTCTTTAATACTGTTTTGTTCATAAAATCTTTTTGGTCGTCTTGATTTCCATAAACAAATTTCTAAAAATTCAGATTTGTCCAACCAACCTTTTTTAAACCATTCAGCTCCATTTAGAAATAAATGTTTTTCCTTGTCGTAATTATCAATGTAAACTTCTATATTTTCTTCAAATTCCATCATAAAGTTTCGGTGCTGAAAAATTATCACTAACTAGTTTGTAAAGGAAGTTTCTCACCTAAAAACCTCGCAAACAAATTAAATGATTCTATTTAGGAAAAACTTTGTGTTATTTTTCCTTCCCACAAACATATTCAATGCCCACATTAAACCAAATTAATTAAAACAAAAAAAATCCCCTCCAACACTCCGTTGAAGAGGATTTCTATTGTTTTTGTTAGCCTTTGTTTAAACTGGTTTCTAATTCCGTTATTTTGCCTTGTTCTATGGTGGCAGTTAATTTTTCCGTTTGGTAGCCTACGGCCTCTATCCTTATGGTATAAGTACCTGGGCGCATTTTGTAAAGTTCGCATACACCTTCTTGGTCTGCATCGTCTTTTTTATCGCTACCCTCTACATAGGCCCAAGCAGTGGTAATAGGTTCGTTGGTTTCTTTATTGGTAACTGCTATGGTAACACCCGTTTTGCGCACTGCTGCATCGTTAATTACCCTAGTAGCCATAAATGCATTGGCAAAGGTTGGTTCATCTAAGGCATTTACCACCAAATCATTTATAATGGCTAAGCTGGCATCGGCCTTGGCAAATAAATCTTTGGTTTCAGCATTCATACCTTTATTAGCCTTTACTGCACTTTGGGTAGTGCCAAGGCTTGCTTGGTATTGGTTCACTAGTTCCCTTGCTGCGTTTATGGTATTTATTTTCATATTAACCTCACTAATTAATGCCTTCCCATTAGCCTCTATTTGGGCCATTATAGCATTGGCTTTGGCATAACACTCCGCATCGGGCACTTTGGTAAAATCACTTTTGGTTACATCAAATAAATTAATCAAAGAGCTGTTCTTTTGGTCCTTAGCCCAAACCAAAGCCACCCTTGCTAATTTACTCACCGCCTCAGCCATGTTTTGTTCAAGCTGCGTATTGCCATTGGTAATACCTGCCG
>CANHHZ010000139.1 GCA_947460275.1 Sphingobacteriaceae bacterium
GAAGAAGAGATGACGGATGAAGAAAATGAAATAGTCGAGCCAGCTGCTGAAGGAACAAATGAAGAACAAACAGAGGAGAATTAATATAATTGTTAAAAATTGAAAAAAATGAAAAAATTAATTTTAAGTATAATACTTTTGGGTGCCTTGACCCAAGCTCATGCTCAAAAAACTGAGGTAGCAGAAGCAAAAAAGCAATGGAGTTTGTATGAATTTACCAACTCAAATTTATCTTTTGGTAAAAAAATGACTGCATTGAATAGTGGTTTAGCACATACAGACAATGCCATTGCCAACGAAAAATCTAAAGATTTGCTAGAAGCCTGGATATACAGATCTTTATTTGCATCGGCCATTGCCGTAACAGATACCACAGATCTAAACAATTCTATAGCTAAACAAAAAATTGCTGAAGAAGCAATTGCAAAAGCCAAAACTTTAGATATTAAGGGAAACGAAAAAGACAACATTGAGAATTCACAAAAAAATGTTAGAAATTCAATTTTGGTAAGAGGCTCTGTTTCTTACAATAGAAAAGATTATGCATTAGCATTGTCTTCCTTTGAGCAACTACTTGTCCTCAATCCAAAAGATACTTCTATGTATGTAAATGCTGGGGTAACGGCTAAAATGTTAAAAAAATACCCTGAAGCCATTGGTCATTTTAAAAAAGTAATCGAACTAAATTCACCAATGTCTAGAGATTTATATAGTGAGATAACCGCAATGTTGATGAATAATATGCAAGACACGGTTGGTGCCATGAAATTGATGGACGAAGCTTTGGTTAAGTTTCCAGATGATACGGATTTTATTGGTATGCAAACAGATATTTACATTAAAAATGGAAATATTGAAAAATCTCAAGAATTACTTAATAAATTGATCGCTAAAGATTCAAAAAGAGCTGTTTACCATTTTTTATTGGGTGAAACTTATTACAAACAAGCATTAAACATGCAAGAGACACGAAAAAAAATAGATGCTAAAAAAGTAAAAGAATTTGACGCTATAACTGCTAAAATGACCGCTTTTATTGATCAAGCTATTCCTTTTTATAAAAAAACCTTAGATCTTGATGCAAATTTTGTCCCTGCTCTAGAAAGCTTGAAACAGATATATGGCTTTAAAAATGATGAGACAAATTTTATGGCAATTAAGAAAAGATTGGACGCTATACCACAGCAATAAAAAGCTCTTTATTAAACGTCATTTAAAAGAGGGATAGTTATCCCTCTTTTTTTGTTTCTTTGTATGGATAAATTATTTGCAATGAGAGTTAAATTAGTTTTATTTTTTGTTTTTATCATCAATATCAATCTTTTTGCCCAAAAATCTCAATTGTTGTTGGCGCAAAATAGTTTAGGTAAACTAAACCTAAGCATTAGCAATAAATACGATTACAAAAAGCAACTTGCTGTTATAGGAGAGGGGATTAAAGCGATTGAGGCTGCGCAAAATGACACTAAAACTAAAAATTGGCCCGAAACATGGGCAATCAAAGCATATTTGAGCTCTTACATCGCAATAATAGACAACAATGAGGCCAATGCAGATAAATATTTCAGCTTAGCCAACGACGCCTTAGAGAAAGCTATAAAACTAGATAAATTTCAAACTAATACTAATTTAATTAAAGCTGCAAAACACAATATCAATACTAAAAAAATAGAATTAGGTAACAAAGCGTATCAACAAAGCGATTATAATACTGCTTTTTATCGCTTAAAACAAGCTAGTGATTTTTTTCAGTCAGATACGACATTAGCCCTTAACACAGCTATTTGCGCTCAAAATTTACAGTTGTACGATGAAGCCTTAAGTCATTTTAAACGTGCCAAAGAAAATGGAATAAAAAACCCCACTGTATTTCAGCTCATGTCAACTATCTATGCTTCAAAATTTGAAAACGAATTGGCTATTCAAACACTTGAAGACGGTTTGAAACTAAATCCTGATCAATCATTTTTAACCAACGACTACATCAATTTATTATTAGATAACGAAAAATACGAGCAGGCCCAAAAAGCCATTACAAATTCGATGGTTTTTGATAACCAAAATAAATTGCTGTATTTTTTATCAGGATACCTAAACCAAACCAAAAATAGAAACAATACAAATGCACAATTGGCTTATCATAAAGCTTTAGAAATTGATGAAAATTATTTTGATGCTTTATACCAATTGAGTTTAGTTTATATTTCGACTGCGAATGAAGCATTACAGCAAAAAAATCAAGAGCAATTTAAAGCTTATATCAACCGTGCCGAGTTTATTTTAATTCAGGCAAATGAAATCAATATCAACGACAGGAATACCATTCAGTTGCTAATTGAAATTTACATTAGAAAGAATCGTCTTGACAAAGTTCAAGAATTGAAAAGAAAAATTACTGATTTTTAATCAAATAGAGAAGATAGGTTAGCTAATATAAGAATATTACTTAACATAATATTAATTATAAGACAAATTATTATTTAACTTTAAGAGCATAATTTTTAAAAATAAGATATCTTTGAAATCATAAGTCAATTCACCAACAATGTCTAATTACCGTAAGTCGAGCGTATTTTTTATATTAATAACCATTTTAATAGATTGTATAGGCTTTGGAATTATTATTCCAATAATGCCTAATTTAATTAAGGAACTAACTGGTTCAAGTTTAAGCGAAGCTGCTAAATACGGTGGCTGGTTGTTGGTTGCTTATTCAATTATGCAATTTATATTTTCACCAATTTTAGGTTCATTAAGTGATAAACTTGGACGCAGGCCAATCCTATTAATTGCTTTGTTTGGAATGGGTATTGATTATATTTTTTTGGCATTTGCGCCATCCATCACCTGGCTTTTTGTGGGAAGAATATTTGCCGGAATATCTGGCGCAAGCATTACCACCGCATCAGCCTACATTGCAGATGTAAGCGCACCCGAAAAACGAGCACAGAATTTTGGTTTAATTGGTGCTGCTTTTGGTTTAGGCTTTATAATTGGACCTGTTATTGGCGGTGTTTTTGCACAGTACGGTTTGCGTATACCTTTTATGATTGCAGCAGGATTATCACTGGTTAATTGGCTTTATGGTTTTTTTATATTACCAGAGTCTTTAAAAGTAGAAAATAGAAGAAATTTTGAATGGAAAAGAGCAAATCCTGTTGGAGCTTTACTCCAAATTAAAAAATATCCAGCATTAATTGGCCTTTTAGCTTCTTTATTGATATTGTATTTTGCAGCCCAATCTACACAGTCAATCTGGTCGTATTACACCATCGAAAAATTTAACTGGAACGCTACTTGGGTCGGTTATTCGCTTGGTTTTGTTGGTATTATGGTTTCCATTGTACAAGGCGGATTAATACGTATTATTATACCAAAGATAGGCAACAAAAAATCGATACAAATAGGTTTAATCCTCTATGTAATTGGTTTTGCTGCCTTTTCATTAGCAAGTTCTGGTTGGATGATGTTTGCTTTTATAGTTCCATATGCGCTAGCAGGCATAACTGGGCCTGCTATACAAGGAATAATTTCTACGCAAATACCACCAAATGCACAAGGCGAATTACAAGGGATGATGACAGCCTTAATGAGCATTGCAAGTATTTTTGGCCCTTTATTAATGAATTACCTGTTTTTTTACTTTACAAAACACGGCACTGGAATTTATTTCCCTGGAGCCCCTTTTGTAATGGCCGCCTTACTTACCTGCGTTGCTATTGTAATTTGTAACCGTTCATTGCAAAAATATCACTCGTAACTATAAAGATGATTGAAATACTCATTAGCAAATAATGTATATTTATAATTATGTTAAATAAACCTATAAGAAACATTCAAGATTTTCTGTTAAGTACTTATTTTGCAGATGGTTTACGCATTACCATAGGTGTGCTTCTCCCCTCTTTAATTTTAGCACAATTTGGCATGCTACAATACGGCATGACTTTGTCGTTAGGTGCACTCTGCATAAGCGTAGTTGATACTCCTGGCCCTATCGTACACCGCCGAAATGCCATGTTCATCACTACTGGTTTGTTGGTGGTTATTTCAATTGTGGTTGGTGTTACCAACAAAAATAGTTATGCAACAGGATTATTATTAGTAATTTTTAGTTTTATCTTTTCCATGTTTTTTTTATATGGAAACCGAGCTGCATCTATTGGGATATCGGTTTTATTAATCATGGTGTTAAGTATCGACGATTTTAGGCCATGGAAAGAAGTTATTATTTATGCCTTTCTAATCCTAATTGGCAGCCTTTGGTACACCTTATTGAGTTATTTTGTTTATCGCTTGCGCCCCTACCGTTTAGTTCAACAAACCTTAAGCGACTCTATCTATCAAATCAGCGAATTTTTAAGGGCTAAAGCAAAATTTTATAGTGAAGATACAGATCATGAAAAAAACTATGCGCTAATTGTACAATTACAAGCTCAAGTACATGAAAAACAAGATGAAGTAAGAGAACTTTTATTTAAAACTCGAGAAATTGTAAGAGAATCTACGCCAGAGGGACGGTTCTTGTTGGTGGTTTTTGTTGATATGGTCGACTTATTTGAACAAGTAATGTCTACCTATTACAATTACAAACAACTACACGAAGAATTTGATGCTGTAGGTATTCTACCACAATACGAAGAAATTATCAATAAAATTGCACTTTGTTTGGATGATATATCATTTTCTTTGAAAAGTGGAGGTTCGCCCAACTTAGCCGATGGATTATTAGAGGAGGTAAATAGTTTAAAAAACAGCATAACTGAACTCGAAAACAATACGCAAATTAGCTACCCAACCTTAGGATTAATCGCTTTAAAAAACATAGAGTTTAATATAGAAAATATTGTAGATAGGGTAAAAACCATAAACAACTATTTCAATAAGCAAGCCAAAAAGAACTTAAAGAGTAGAGATATTGATGTTCAAAAGTTTGTGGCTAAGCAGAGTTTTAGCATCAAACTTTTAGTAGAAAATTTGACTTTCAAATCGTCTATTTTTAGACATTCGGTAAGAGTGGCTATTGCAATGCTCGTAGGATTTATAGTTGCTAAAAGTTTAAATTTTGCCCATAGTTATTGGATTTTGCTAACCATACTCGTCATTTCAAAACCTGGTTTTAGTTTAACTAAAGAAAGAAATTGTCAACGAATTATTGGTACTGTTATAGGTGCATTTATTGGCATGGGCATATTGGTTTATGTACATGATAAAAATACGCTGTTTGTAATTTTACTGTTTTGCATGATTGGCAGTTACAGTTTTCAAAGAAAAAATTATGTAGTAAGTGTGCTTTTTATGACACCTTATGTTTTAGTATTATTTGATTTTTTAGGCATGGGAAGCTTATCAATTGCCAGAGAAAGAATTTACGATACTTTAATTGGTTCTGGAATAGCTGTTTTGGCAAGTTATGCGCTCTTCCCTAATTGGGA
>CANHHZ010000140.1 GCA_947460275.1 Sphingobacteriaceae bacterium
ATTGCGGGTAAACGTGATAACATGTTAGGCTTAAAAGAAAACGTAATCGTTGGTCACTTGATTCCTTCAGGTACTGGTGTTCGTGGATATGAGCGTATCATTGTTGGTTCTCAAGAAGAATACGATAAATTATTGGCTTCTAAACAAGAAGAAGAAGTAGAAGCTTAATCCCTAAATCCACAAAGGGGACTTTACATTCAAATCCCTAGCGTTTATTCGCTAGGGATTTTTTTATGTACTTATGCTTTGTTTAAAAATGCTTTTTATACTTTTGAGTTATTATGGAAAATCAACAAGAAAATCAAATCAATATAGAACTGTCGGAAGAGATGGCCGAGGGTATTTTTTCTAATTTAGCCATTATTACGCATTCAAATACAGAGTTTGTTTTGGATTTTATCAGAGTAATGCCTGGTGTACCTAAGGCAAAAGTTAAATCCAGAATTATTTTAACGCCAGAGCATGCCAAAAGATTAATGCTTGCCATGCAAGACAATATAGAAAAATTTGAAGGCGTACATGGTAGAATAAAAACACATGAAGAGCCTCCTGGTTTTCCGATGAATTTTGGGGGACCAACTGCGCAAGCTTAATTTTTAGCTTGTTGCAGATGCATTGCAATTGATTATAGTAACGTTTTTAAATAGTTAAGTACTTGTGTGGTTTGAGCAGGTTCAAACCACCTAGTGCTATCGTCTCGCCTAAACCATGTAAGTTGCCGTTTCGCAAAACGACGTGTATTTTGTTTAATCAGAGCAACAGCAGAGGCTAAATCTGTTTTTCCTTCTAAATAGTCGAACAATTCTGAATAACCTACTGTATTTAATGCGTTATATTGCTTAAACGGCACTAATTGCTGTACTTCGTTTAACAAACCGCTCTCCATCATTACATCTACACGTTTGTTGATACGTTGGTATAGTAAATTTCTATCTGTGTTTAAGCCAATTTTGATGATTTTAAAAGGACGTTCTTTTTTGCTACTAGTTAAGAATGAGCTTAGTTTTTTTCCACTAGAAAGCACTACTTCCAGTCCCCTAATCATTCGTTGTGGATTAAACTGATCTACCTTTTCAAAATAATCAGGATCCAACTTCTGGAGTTGTGTTTTGATAGCTTCTATTCCTTCGTTAGCTAGTTTTTCGTTTAGTTGATTTCTAATTTCTAAATCTATTTCTGGTAAATCATCTAAGCCTTTGCAAATGGCATCTATATATAAACCCGAGCCACCCACCATAATTAGTGTTTCGTGCTTTTTAAAAAGCTGGTCGATTAATTTTAGGCCTTCAACTTCAAAATCTCCGGTACTAAAAAGTGTTTGTATGCTATGAGAATTAATAAAATGATGTGGTGCTTCCGCTAACTCTTGTAGGGAGGGTTTTGCAGTACCGATGTTCATCTCCTTAAAAAATTGCCTTGAGTCAGCAGAAATAATTTCGCTGTTATAAAATTGAGCTAGTTGTATGGCTAACTCGGTTTTACCAATTGCAGTTGGTCCAACCACTACTATTAAAGTGTTTTGTGGCATTGGCCCTGGTGTAAAGATTAATAATCGTCTTTATCGTTTCCGAAATCTTCTTCGTAATCATCGCTATCCCCAAATTCGTCGTTTTCAGTTTCTTCGTCGCTTTCTTCGTCTGTCTCTTCAGCCACAATTCCTCTTCCTCCCATTGCCTCTAGTTCTTCAGTATCTTCTGGAACAAAATTCATTTCATTTAAAAAGTCAAAATCGGTAGAGGGACTACTGGTTGTGGCTGCAAATGACCCGACATTGTTTTTGTCGAAAATTTTAGGGGCTTCGCCAGTGCTTTTTACCAAAAATGGGTATTCGACATGAGGGTCGTTTTCTAAGATAATCTTAATCAGTTCTACGTGAAAATCAAATGGTCGTTCGAAATTATAGATGTAATAAAATTTTTGGTGCGGATCTTCAATGAAACTACTCAATTTAGCATTTTCCATTAAGGTTACGCCATTGTCTATTTTACGTTGACTAGGCAAAATGGCAATTTCATCTCCCTTAATCCAATTGTCGGTACTCACATAAAATGACGAAGGTTTTTCGGAGTCGTAACCTGTAGATTTATGGATTGCCCTATGTAAATCTTCAAAAGTTTGGTTGGTTTTTAAATCAATCTCTCTAACTATGTCGTCAAAATCTTCAAATGATATTTTAAATCTATAAATTGCCATTGCTTCTGCTATTTTCTCTGTAAAAATAAGAAATTAAAATAATTTTTAGGTTTAGTTTTGGTGAGAAATAGGATTTAAACCTAATTCTTTAGCCTTGTTTAGCATGTAGTCAAATGCTTCTTGATAGGTGTTTGTTATTTCGCCTTCTAAAATGGCTTCTCGAATTGCATTTTTCAAAATCCCTACTTCTTTGCCTGCGGTTAAATTAAAGGTTTGCATAATGTCGATGCCAGTAATTGGTGGTTGCCAATTGCGCAACTGATCTCGCTCTTCCACATCCTTTAGTTTTTGTTTAACTAGTTCAAAGTTATTTCGGTATTTTTTTACTTTGTATTCATTTTTGGTGGTTATGTCTGCATTACACAATAACATAAGGCTCTCTATGTCTTCACCGGCTTCAAAAAGTAATCGCCTAACAGCAGAATCTGTTACTTGTTCTTGCGCCAGCACAATGGGTCTTAAATGCAATTGAACTAATTTCTGTACCAATTTCATTTTTTCGTTTAGTGGAAGTTTCAGCTGTGTAAAAATTTGAGGTACCATTTTAGCACCCCTATCTTCATGGCCATGAAAAGTCCAACCATGATTTTTTTCAAACCTTTTGGTGGCTGGCTTGGCAATATCATGTAAAATTGCAGCCCAACGTAGCCATAAATCATCGGTGGTTTTAGCAATATTATCTAATACTTCTAAAGTGTGGTAAAAATTGTCTTTGTGTGCCTTTCCATTAATGATTTCTACCCCATACAAACCTGCCATTTGCGGAAATATTAACTGCAATAGACCGGTATCAAATAAATATTTAAAGCCTATTGATGGAGTTTTGGCGAGAATAATTTTATTCAATTCGTCGGTAATGCGTTCTTTTGAAACAATATTTATACGCTCTTTTTGTGTTTTTATAGCATTTATAGCTACTTCGTCGATAGCAAAATTTAATTGTGTGGCAAAGCGGATGGCACGCAGCATACGTAAAGGATCGTCTGAAAAAGTAATTTTTGGATCTAAAGGGGTACGTATAAATTTTTTGTTTAAATCTTCTATGCCATTAAAAGGATCTATTAATTCACCGTAATTATGAGCATTTAAAGAAATAGCCAAAGCATTGATGGTAAAATCCCTGCGTAACTGGTCATCTTCTAAAGAGCCATTCTCTACAATTGGTTTTCTAGAGTCTGTTCGATATGATTCTTTTCTAGCGCCAACAAATTCTATTTCTAAATCGCCATATTTTAGCATTGCTGTACCAAAATTTTTGAATATGGCTACTTTACTTTTTAACTGTTCGCCAACTAGTTCTGCAAACTCAATACCATTTCCTATAACTACAATGTCTATATCCTTAGATTCTCGATCTAAAAATAAATCCCTTACAAACCCCCCAATTACAAAGGCTTCGGTGTGTGTTTTGGTTGCAATGTTTGCCAAAACCTTAAAAATTGGATGTTGTAAGTGTTGCTGCATGGTTATGGTGTCCTTGTGTCGAAAATCATTCAACATCTATGTAAAAGATCCACATTTAATCCGCAAGTGCGGAAAAGTGACAATGAATTTTTTAAATATTTATGCAAAAGTAATAAAATTACTTACGTATCAATTTAAATTGTCCAGATGGGCCTAATTTGATAATGGTAGAGGATTTTTTTGGTGTAATGTTGTCTTGCTCAAATTCTACAACGTAGTTGACCATATCAATAATTTCAGCTGTTATTTCATTAAAAAAGGCTGGTGTAGGCTTTCCACTTATGTTGGCCGAAGTGGATATGATGGGCTTGCGGAAACGCTGTAAAAGTTGTTGACAAAAAGAATGTTTAACGATGCGGATTCCAATGCTTCCGTCTGTATTAATGGCGTTTTTTGCTAAGTTTTTTGCCCCGTCAAAAATAATAGTTAGGGGATTTTCTGCATATGCTATCAATTCGTAAGCAACTTCTGGAATTTCGTTGACATAACTTTGTAGTTTATTCTCATTATCTAAAAGTACGATTAAGCTTTTATCTGCAGAGCGTCCTTTAATTTCGTTTATTTTAGCAACAGCTGTTTCGTTGGTGGCATCGCAACCTAAACCCCAAACGGTATCGGTAGGATAAAGGATGATACCTCCAGTATTTAAAGTTTCTAAAGCTTTGCTGACGTCTTCTTTCATTCTATTTCTGGTATAAATTGTTTCCAAAATTTAGGATTGTGTTTTAGCGGAGCATGACAACCAAAAGGCAAGTTTCCATTCAAATAATTGTATGCATTTTCTGGATTAAATTCTACACTAAACCCTATTGCTTCTTGCCAGAGAGGAATGTTAAATATAGAAATTTTTGGGGCTTCTAATGACCAAAATATATCCTCATTATAGGTTTCGTTTTTTGAAGTTGTATATTTTTTCAACAAATTCTCATCTACATTTTCTAATATTTTTATTGCAGCGCTAATTTTTCTTAGAGAAAGACCGCCATTTCCAACTTTATTATGGCGTTTAGCATAGGTTTTGTTGTATTTTAAACTGATTTTTAACTTTTCTAAAAATCTAAATAACGCATTTTGATTTATTTTTTCAGGTCTAAACCAAGGGGAGCCAATGTAATCGTAATTTTTTTCGCACCATAGCATAAGCTCATTTTTGAACAGATAAACATCAGCTTGGTGGATTAATAAATAATCGAAAAGCCTAAATGTAAAATAAAATTCTTTAGATAGTAAGAGTTGATTATATCCGTTTATATTTTCGAAATAATATTGTGCAAATCTTTTTACCTCAAGCTTTTGTAAAGCTCCAAAAGCCTCACTTATTTCTAAGCCTTCGGGCGCCACGATGACTTGTTTGAAGTTTTTTGTTAAGCGAACTCCATTTTCTAAAAAAGCTAGTTCTATTTTACTTGGTGGTTTATATAATGGAAATACAATTATGCAACTTTTCATTTTATAAATTTAAATAACACTGTATTAATTGTTCGCTTACTATTTTGTTGTCAAATTTTTGCACATATTTTATTCCTTCGCTTGCCATTTTTTTCTGTAGCTTTTCATCATTTAAAATTGCATTTACTGCATTTGCCAATTCGATAGCGTTATTTGGCGAAACATATGTGCTTGTTGGTCCGCCAGCTTCTTCTAAACATGAGCCGGTTGCCGCAACTACAGGAACTTTGCTGTAAAGTGCCTCGATAACTGGGATGCCAAAACCTTCGTACAAGGATGGATAGATAAAAACTCTTGCCATTTGATAAATGGA
>CANHHZ010000141.1 GCA_947460275.1 Sphingobacteriaceae bacterium
ACTCGGCGGTAGTAAAATTTTTAACTTTATTTTTTTTCAAGAGATTTTCCTCAGGTTTTTCCATGTCGCGGGCAGCTATCAATACCAAATCTCGGTAAGTAATCTTTGGTGCAATGTTGCCTACGTTTTTAAGTTGATACCAATAATTAATGGTCTCTTGATCTAACTTATTTACTTTGGCATCTAAATTATCCTCATCTAAAACCATAGCTAAGGGCATACCGTGCATATTTCCCGAAGGTGTGGTGTAAGGCGAATGTAAATCGGCATGCGCATCAATCCAAATTACGCCAAGTTTGGCTTTAGGGTTTGCCGCTTTAATTCCGGCAATGGTTCCAGCGGCAGTACTATGGTCGCCCGCCAACACCACCGGATATTCGTTGTCTTGAATGGTGCTTGCTACCACATCGCTCACCCTTTCAACCATGGTTAATATGCCCGAAATACGTTTGGCATAAGGGCTACCCGCACTTTCCAACAACAAATGATTTTCGTTTGGCACTTCTACAGATTTGTGCTTTTTAAAAAATCTGCTTCCATAATCTAAAGCTGCAATCTTAATCGCATCAATCCCTAAACTGGCTCCACGAGTACCGGCTCCAATCTCCGATTTCACTTCAATAACTTTCAATGTTTTGGTCATAAAAAAAATTATAGCTGTATTTTGTAAAACTGCTTATCTTTGAGCGCTAAATTAAGTTAATTTAATGGCAGCACATTTAAATAATTGTTCAAAAATATAAAAAATGCAGAGTTACTCCGAATTTCTTGATCTAAGTGTTGGTTTTCCACAGGAAGGATATAGCGTTATCGACGACGAATTGTACTTCCAAGATCTAAATTTAATGGAAATGATCGAAACTTATGGTACGCCATTACGTTTCACTTACCTTCCAATGATTAGTAAAAAAATTCAACAAGCAAAATTGTTGTTTCAAACCGCTATCATCAAGAACAATTACCGTGGAGATTACAAATATTGTTATTGCACCAAGTCATCGCACTTTCGCCATATTGTAGAAGAAGCCCTCAAGAACGGTATTCACCTCGAAACCTCTTCCGCTTTTGACATGCCTATGATTGAAGCTTTGGAAAAGAAGGGCTCTTTAACCAAAGACATTACCGTAATTTGCAATGGTTTTAAAACCTATCAATACAAGCAATATATTATTGATATGCTGCACGACGGTTATAAAAACATCATTCCTGTACTTGACAATAAAGAGGAATTTAACCTTTATGATGATGAAGTAGAGATGGATACACCTTGTAATTTAGGTATCCGTATTGCTGCCGAAGAACAGCCAGACTCGCAATTTTATACTTCGCGTTTGGGCGTACGCATGGAAGATGTGATTGATTTTTATAACAGTAAAATAGCGACAAATCCTAATTTTAGGGTAAAATTATTGCACTTTTTTATCAATTCGGGCATTACCGATTCGCCCTATTATTGGAACGAATTAGAGAAATATGTAACCTTATATTGCAAGTTCAAGAAAATAAATCCTGAACTAGACACTTTAGACATTGGTGGCGGTATGCCATTTAAAGATAGTTTGGTGTTCGATTTCGATTACGAGTACATGGTAAACGAAATAGTAAAACGAATTAAAGAAATTTGTGCAGAGCACGATGTGGTAGAACCAGATATCATTACCGAATTTGGAAAATATACCGTGGCCGAAGCATCGGGAATTTTATATAAGGTATTGGGCCGTAAACAACAAAACGACCGCGAAAAATGGTTAATGTTGGATGGTTCTTTTATTACCAACCTACCAGATGTTTGGGCGCTAAACCAAAAATATATTTTATTGCCCATCAACAATTGGGATGCTGAATATGAGCGGGTAAACTTGGGTGGAATTACCTGCGATGGGCAAGATTATTACAACCAAGAAGCACACATGAACAGTGTTTTTATGCCAAAAACACGTAAGGTACAGTATTTAGGTTTCTTTAACACAGGTGCTTATCAAGAAGTTTTAAGTGGTTATGGAGGTATTCACCATTGTTTGTTGCCTAGTCCTAAACACGTAATTATTCGCCGAAATAGAGATGAAACTTTCAACTTTGAGGTATTTGGCGAAGAACAAAACAGCAAGCAGGTACTTAAAATTCTGGGTTATACTTCTTAGGAGTAAGGAGTAAAGAACAATTCCGCATAGGCGGGAGAGCAGAATAAAGAGCAAAAAAATCCTTCTCGAGAGAGCGGGATTTTTTGTTGATGGTTGGCATTAGTTTGAAATTGACACAGTTGATATGTAGATACAACGCAACTTTAAAAAAGATAAAATCCGCTAGATTCACTGTCTGGAGAGATTTCAATCCTTCCAGCCTCTGCTTTTTGTCAAATCCATCTTTTTTACTAAATTACATCGCCTATTTAAAATTTATACCGTTTAAACATGCTCAACCACATCAACCTCAACAAAGTATTTGTCATAGATATTGAAACTGTTGCTCAATATCAGTATTTTGAAGACCTTTCTCCTGCCCAACAAGCACTTTGGGAGCAAAAAACCAAATTGCAACGCAAAGACGAACAAACAGCTGCCGAATTTTATGAGCGAGCAGGAATACAAGCCGAATTTGGCAAGATCATTTGTATTAGCCTGGGTTTTTTTCATGAAATAGATGGCTTACAAAATTTTAGGGTGAGTTCATTGTACGGAGACGACGAACTAGAAATCTTAAAAAAATTTGAAGCCCTACTAAAAAAGCAACCTAAAGACCAGCTGTTGTGCGCACACAATGGCAAAGAATTTGATTTTCCTTACCTGTGCCGACGAATGCTGATTAATGGAATTACGATTCCAACACAATTACAAGTAGCGGGCAAAAAACCATGGGAAATTAACCATTTAGACACCATGGAGTTGTGGAAGTTTGGCGATTACAAAAACTACACTTCACTTAATTTATTGGCTAATGTACTAAACATTCCAACCCCTAAAGATGATATTGACGGCAGCATGGTAAAAAAAGTATACTACGAAGAAAAAAACCTACAACGTATTGTTACTTATTGCCAAAAAGATGTAATTACTACAGCCCAAATATTATTACGATTTAAAGGTTTGGCCGGTATTTCAACAGAAAATATTACCTTAGTCACCTCATGTTAGCCGTCAAAGATTTAGCCATCAAATTTTACAACCGAGAAGATAAAACTTGGTTGGAAGCTGTCCACCAAATTAGCTTTACACTTGAAAAAGGAAAAGTTTTGGGCATTGTTGGCGAAAGCGGCTCGGGAAAATCAGTAACTTCCTTTGCAATCATGCGCCTGCACGATCCGCAAAACACGACCATTAGTGGGTCTATCATTTTTAACAACAAGGATGTTTTAGCACTATCAGAAAAAGAAGTTACTGCCTTTAGAGGCAATAAGGCAGCTATGATTTTTCAAGAACCAATGACCTCTTTAAACCCAGTTTTTACCTGTGGTTATCAGGTGCAAGAAGCAATAATGCTGCACCAAAAAGTAGATAAAGCAACCGCAAAACAGCAAACTTTAGCGCTTTTTGAGGAAGTGCAATTGCCCAGACCCCAACATATTTTTAGCAGTTACCCGCACCAACTTTCGGGTGGACAAAAACAGCGGGTAATGATTGCTATGGCTTTAAGTTGTAATCCAGAAATGCTTATTGCCGATGAACCAACTACTGCTTTGGATGTTACCGTACAAAAAACCATTTTAAATTTGCTGCTTCGCCTCAAAAATGAACGCAACATGGGCCTCATTTTTATTTCGCATGATTTAGGGGTGATCAGCGAAATTGCCGACGACCTTTTGGTGATGTACAAAGGAGATATTGTAGAACAAGGTAAAGCAAAACAACTTTTTGAAAATCCACAACATCCTTACACCAAAGGTTTATTGGCCTGCCGCCCTAATCCGCTACTGCAATTGAAAAGATTGCCCGTTGTGGCCGATTTTTTAAACCAAGACAAAGCCGTGGGTGTAAAACATTTGCTCGCCATCAATAGCTACACGCCTACAGAAATTGAAGCAAGAAGAACACAGCTTTATCAACAAGCTCCTTTATTGGAAGTGCAAAATTTGGGCACTTGGTATTCAATCAAACAAGGTTTATTTGGCAAAAACAAATCCTTTGTCAAAGCTGTAGACGAGGTGAGTTTCGAGGTTTACCCAGGCGAAACTCTAGGCTTGGTAGGCGAATCGGGCTGCGGAAAAACCACTTTAGGCAGAAGCATTTTAAGGTTGGTGGAACCTACAACAGGTAAAGTCATTTTTAACGGCACAGATTTAACTCAACTTCAAAAGAAAGAGTTACGTAAAATACGTAGAGATATTCAAATCATTTTTCAAGATCCTTACTCCTCCCTCAACCCAAAAATAACGATTGGCAACGCCATTATGGAGCCTCTGCAAGTGCATGGAATTTTTAAAAATGATACCGAACGCAAAGCACATGTGTTACATTTATTAGAAAAAGTAGATTTAAAAGCAGAGCATTTTGACCGCTACCCACACGAGTTTTCGGGCGGACAACGCCAACGCATTGTGATTGCTCGAGCCTTGGCATTACAACCTAAATTTATCATTTGCGACGAATCTGTTTCGGCCTTAGATGTATCGGTACAAGCACAAGTACTTAACCTTTTAAAAGATTTGCAAGCCGAATTTGGCTTAACCTATATTTTCATCTCACATGATTTAGCTGTAGTTAAGCATATTTCAGACCGCATGATAGTCATGAACCAAGGAAAGATTGAAGAACAAGGCTTTCCCGACGAAATTTATAATTCGCCAAAAGCTGCTTATACCAAACGACTTATTGATGCAATACCGGGCACAAAGCAATTGTAAAATGATTGGGTTAGCAAAGCAGCCAAATTAAAACAACTGAGTTGTCCTGCAAATCAACGTACCTCACGAAATTTCAATAATTTAAACATCTTACTGTTATTTAAACGTTAATTCTTTCAAAAAATAGCGTAAGCTCGACATACATTTGCTATCTTCGGAATTATAGACAAAAAATATGTCAAAAAACAAAAATTCTCAGGCCGGGCTTATTTTAACCCAACTGATTAGCGACGTTTTTGAAAAAAACAGAAATATCGCCATCAACCACAAACAAGTGGCCGCAAAGCTTAATCTAAAAGACAAAGAATCGGTAG
Organism: Sphingobacteriaceae bacterium; assembly: GCA_947460275.1. Lineage (GTDB taxonomy): Bacteria > Bacteroidota > Bacteroidia > Sphingobacteriales > Sphingobacteriaceae > Pedobacter. Next base: position 5,152 of record CANHHZ010000141.1, read on the forward strand.
AAACCATACTCGAAATCCTCAAAGAACAAGTTGCCAAAGGTATTTTTATTCAACCAGAGCGAGGAAAATTTAAACTCAAGGAACTTAAAACATTCTTAACAGGAACAGTAGATATGACTACAGATGGTGCTGCTTTTATTGTGCCTGATGAAGAATTTGAGAAAGATATCTATGTATCGCCTCGTAAATTGCGCAATGCGCTAAACGGCGACAAGGTAAAAGTATATGTCTTTGCCAAAAAGAGCGGACGAAGAAACGAA
>CANHHZ010000142.1 GCA_947460275.1 Sphingobacteriaceae bacterium
CATCTGTAAGCGGAACAAAAATTTGTTCAACATTGGCCATACCTGGAAAAACACCAAACACGCTTACCTCAAATGCGCTAAGCAAATCCTTTGGAACATCAATAAAAGAAGGACTGTCGTGATTGCCAGCAATGATGATCGCTTTACATTGCAGCATACTCAATTTTCTTAAAAAAGAATAATAAATTCGACTGGCTTCATTTGATGGATTACTGCTGTCAAAGATGTCTCCCGCAACCAATAAATATTGTATGCTTTCCGACTTTATTTTTTCTAATAACCAATCAAAAAATAAGTTCATGTCTTCACTTAAATCCTCATTGTGTAATTTTTTTCCAATGTGCCAATCAGCTGTTACGAGTATTTTCATTCAATTTTATGTTGTTTGTTTTTATTTAAATTTGGTCTGCCCCACTAGCAATTCACAGTTCCTTAGTTTTTTTTTAAAATAAAGTCGCCACCTTTCAATGGCGACTTTGAACAAACAAAAAACACATTATGAAACACTGCAAAAATGAGTATTATTAATATAGTAAATTTATTTTTACAAGCTTGTATTTACGTTTTATTTTATCGCATAAACATATAAAGCGTACACACAAATTCTTTTGGCAAAACAAACCTGTTTGTATGCTATATAATTTTTTAAAGTATTTTTCTTTTCGTACAAAAATTTTATGGCAGCCTTGTAATTATTCAATATATTTCGAACATTTCTAAGCCCAGAAACACTAAATTTTGTGGAGGGCAACAACAATAAATTTGACATCATTGAAAATAAAAACACACGGTACAAAGCATATAAAAATAATAAAAAAACAAACATTCCAAAATTGTTTAACCCTGCATTAAAGTACTAGTGCAAAGAACAAAAAACTATTTACTAACATTGCTAATCATGCCCCTTTTTATCATTTCGTTAAAGCAAGCATTTTGATATTTATCGGCTGTGTTGCGTGCCGCAATTTCTAAGGGATGCTTGTCGTAGCCAATATCTGCTAAAACTTTGGCATAATGTTTCTGATCATTCAAATTACGGATATCTAAAAAATGTTGGTACTCATGTATAATGGTATTGGTAAGCAAAAGTAAACTTTCGTGTCCATTTACGTAAACACAAATTTGGGTACCAGATGACTGATAAAGCCCCAAAAATTTATTGTGTTTGTGATATTTGACTTCAATATTGGGTAGTTTTTTTACTTTGGGCGGCATGCCTAAATTGGCAGCGCACCAATGCACCACCGCATTAATATACCCTACTTTGGTACAATTTAACTTGTAAATGGCATTGTCCTCAGTTTTTTTGACTTTAAAGACCCAAAGTAAAAAAATAGCACCCATGTAAATACTCCAGCAAGTCCAAAAAATTTCGTTCGTATTCATTTAAAAAATTAAAAAAGGTTGGTTTGGGTCAATTTAATATCAAAATGTAGTTAAAAAATTTTAAATTTTAAATTCACTGGGTAAGTGTAAAACTTTTGAAAAGAAGGTTTAAATTTTGAATTACCATGTCGTTATCTTATTCGCACCCGTGCCAATTGTATTGAGGTACCACATTCGAATAAAAAATTAAACCCTTTCCAACCTATATTTTAAATTTGAGTTTTGTGGTTATACACTTCTATCTCATTTTGAATTTGATCTATTTCTTTTTCCAACTTTACAATTAATTCATCTCTTTCGAGTAAAGTTATTCCCGAAATCTCTATCGTTGTGGTCGAATAGCTTTCAGTTACTTTTTCTCCCTCTATACTATTTAAACACTTTAAATTTTCTATGGTGTCTTTACGTTCAGACAGTCTAAAAATTTGTTCCTGGATGCCCACATTGGCCATCTGGATTTTAGATTTCAAATCTATTAACTCTTCCTTTAGTGTTAACCAATTTTGATAAGTCTGTTTGGCCTCGTAAGGCACGGTAGAACCTACCACATAGGTATTCCATTTAAACAAACGATCTCTTTCTCTTTTAATGTCTCGGATAAGACAAGATTTCTGTTTTAACGCCTGACTGATATTCATTATGATATAATTTAAAAATTTAATTCCTTAATTGCTCCACAAAGGTAAAACTTGATTTTTCGGAAAATTTAAATTTGCAAGCTTGTATTTTTTATTCTGTATTTTGAAAAGAAGAAACTAACATTCATCTGGATATGAATTAAGATCAATTTGTTTCCATTCTTCACCCACTTTCACATTGTACAACTCATCAGTAAACCTAACTACGGCATCAAACTGGGTAGGAATTACAAGTTTTGGAAAAAAATTTGATGTGGTAAAGCCCCATTTACCTTTATGTTGTACAGGTATTAAAGTTTTATCTTTTTTAAGTGAGAACAAAACCTCTAAAGTGTAACTGGTACTAAAAATTGGTCCGAATAAATCATTGTGCTTTTGCACTTCTTTTGTTAAGCCTTTGTGGGCATTTATCAAGGAGATAAACTTTAAAAATTCAGACTTTAAATGATTATATTTTTTATCACGAACCCCATTGTTCCTAAACACAAATTCGTCAATTTTAAAATAAAATTTATTTTCCGTTTCGGTAACCAACAAATGAGGGTTTTTCTTGTTGTGGTGGTTAAAATAATCCATTACCCATGGGATAGCAAAAAATAAGTGGGGTTGAAAAATGAGTTCATTGACAAAATCACCTGAAAATTTAATTTTTAATACTTTCCCATCTCTTTCAATGTATTTTACAGCAGGATCATTATTTTCAATCCCATTTAAACGTAAATCTTTATCGCTAAACAAATAGTCGAAAGGTTCACATACTGGTATGCAGTACCTATTGACAAAAGCCATTTTATCATCTTTTTGGTGTAAACATAAACCATCAGCATAATTAAAATTTAAGGGATAACCTAAATAAACGTGTCTAATGTAACCTATAAAAAAATCATTTCTTAATACGGCTAACTCACAAGCCACAGACCAAGTTCCCCATACCTTAAAAAAGGTATCGAAACATTCATCATCAATAAACATTTCATAACCGTAATTTTCTAAGCCCCCACTTAAGCAGGCCAATACTTCGGGGTAATCATCACCTATCTCCTCTTCAAGAATTGAGATTTTATCAGCTGAAGACGAAAGCCTGTTCTCTTTCAAATCAATTAAAAAATATTCTTCCTCTAAACAAGCAATGGTTAACCCTTGATAAAAAGCAGTAATACCCGAATACTTTTGGGTACTAATGTACACCTCGTTGTTAGTGATGGTACAAAATCTGGATACTTTTGAGATCAAATCTTCTGGTGTTTCATACAATTTGAAAACAGGAGTTACTTTATTCATTGATAAGTTCAAATGATTGTCTATCGTTTGAATGGTAAAATACTTGTGAGGTACCAACACCTTTCCAGTTTGTTCCTCTACAATTCCCTTACAAGGTTTTCCCGCGATCAATTCGGCTGTAATTTTCATGATGATGGAGTTAAATTAGACGGCAAAGGTGAAATTTATTTATTAATCTATTTTTTAAAAAACAAGCTTGTTTGTGATCCAGCAATTCAACTTATTTAAAACACCTTTGCAGCTTAATTTTAAAAATGAAAAATAGGATGAGCAAATATTTTAGGGTGCAGTGTGATGACTCATTACACCAACAACCTATCTCTGTTTACAAGGATACAAAGTTAGAAAGATTAAAAATCAACTCGATAATATACAAGCTTGCATTTTTCGAAAAATTAATTTTAAACCCAATAATTTTGGCGGAGCAAACAAAAAGCAAAAATTGAAATTACAATTTACAATTATTTTAAATTAAAAAAAATGATGAATACTTCTTATCTTTATTTAGTTGCCGAGCAACTTTATCAAAACACTAGAGCACATGCCTTGTGTAACAGAAATTGGTTATTTGCGATTTACAAATCGTTATTGGTGGCCAACCGTGGCGATGCCGAAGAAATTTTATGGACCAAGTATAACCAATGGAAAATTGACCACAATTGTAGGGCTGCCCGCAGCACGGCGAAAGCTAACAAAATTAAACTGATCAGTTTTGACCTCCACACCATTTCGAGTGATACTTGTGTGATCAAAGTAGTGATTGAAAAAGATTTTCAATTGATGACAAAAGAAGTGAGTTACCGTAAACATGCTTTCCCTGCTGGGTTATGGCAAGTTGCCAATCCTAAAAACGAAACTGTTTTGTGTAATGCCTTTGAAAGGGATAATTTATACGAGGCAAGTTTGTCCTTGTATTACCCCAAAGAAGAAGTAAAAACCGAATCTCAACCAGCTCAAAAAGCTAAGTTAGACATTTCTCTTTATGCTGATATTGAATAATATTCAATATCAGCTAAGCATTACCACGCCAAGTCATTCAATTAAAACCACAGCTCATGAATACTACCGAACGCTTAATTTTTCACGCGAACAAATCTGATGAAGCTTTAGCGCAATTGTGGCAAAATTGTGCTGCCAGTCCCGAAAAACTTGCTCACCTTAACGCTCATGCACCCGCTAAACTTCCAGGTCAGGAAACACTCAACCGCTTTTTAAAACAAAACAAAAGTTTTAAATCTTGGTTAATTCAAAGCCAAACAAATAAAGAATTTATAGGCTACTTGGTGCATGGCGAATTTTTCCCTGGCTTGCCCAACTCGATAGGTTACCTCATTGGCTTGCCATTTATTAAGCAGGGCTTTGCTACCGAAGCAGTTAGCGCCTTGCTTGCACATTTAGCAGCAAATGGCAATACAGAAACTTATGCCTATTGCTTGGCAAGCAATTTAGCTTCTGTAAAAACCCTCGAAAAATGTGGTTTCCAAAACAAAGGTACTATTCATCACATGGGTATCGAATCTCTTCAATTTAAAATTAACTTCACCTAAAAAGCTCATGAACTGGTTAAACACACTCAGCCCCGAAAGCATAGCCCAACAAGCATTTCCTTTGCAAGAGGTTTTGCACAATTCTTTCTACTACCCTTCTAGTTGGTTTGATGGTGGGGTAATTAAAGACTGTAACACACTTGCTAAAGACCTTCAAATCAACAGCTTTATTTATTGCGATTATGCAGTGGGCAAAGCTGCATTTTTACAAAAGCAGCCTACTTTTGTAGGCTATAATGTGCTGGCCAGCAGAAATATAACCACCAACGAACTCATTCCAAATGGCTGGCAAAACATCCTCCCTCCCGGGGTAAATAGAAACGATTACCAATACTATAAAAATGAATGGGAACAATTTATCCATTGGACAGTTTATGAGCGGGAGCAAACCCGTAGCGAACAACACGGGCCTGAAAGATTTTCTTTGTTGTATTTGGGTGGCGAAGGGGTAGCCAGCTACCAAGCTTTGTACTGGAGCAACAAAGCTAAACCTAAAGCCTTGGCCATTATACAACCGGGCACAGGCTTTGGCTTAAACTGGAC
>CANHHZ010000143.1 GCA_947460275.1 Sphingobacteriaceae bacterium
GGAGGAGATCGAATTAATAAGAGAAAGTTCTTTACTTGTTTCAAAAACACTTGCCGAAGTTGCTAAATTAATTGCGCCTGGAGTTACTACGCTAGCGTTAGATAAATTAGCTTACGAGTTTATCAAAGACCATGGTGCAATACCTGCTTTCTTAAACTATGGCGGTTTCCCAAATTCTTTGTGCATCTCTCCAAATGAGCAAGTTGTACACGGCATACCAGGAAACTACGTAATTAAAGAAGGCGATTTAATTTCGGTGGATTGTGGTGTAATAAAAAACAACTTTTTTGGAGATTCTGCTTATACCTTTTCCATTGGAGATGTTGATGCAGAAAAACAGAAGTTGTGTAAAGTTACCCAAGAGTGTTTAAATTTTGCTATAGAAAAAGCTGTGGTGGGGATGAGGATTGGGGATATAGCCTTTGCTGTACAAAATCATGCCGAGAACAATGGCTTTGGTGTGGTGAGAGAACTTGTAGGGCATGGTGTTGGAGTTAAACTTCATGAAAAACCCGAAGTGCCAAATTTTGGTAAAAGAGGAAGTGGAGTTAAATTGGAAGAAGGAATGGTTATCGCTATTGAGCCCATGATAAATGCCGGAACTGCAGGTGTTAAATTTTGGCCAGATGGATGGACCGTGACTAGCAAAGACAATAAACCTTCTGCACATTTTGAACATACGGTTGCAATTAAAAAGGGGAAAGCAGATGTTTTATCAACCTTTTCACTGATTGAAGAAGTTTTAGAAGAAAAAAAGTAAAAAAGTAAAATTTTTTATTTAATTTTGCAACCCTGATAAATAGCAGCTAATTAAGTAAATATCAATATAATATGGCTAAACAAGCCTCGATTGAACAAGACGGAGTAATAAAAGAAGCGTTATCGAATGCTATGTTTCGAGTTGAACTCGAGAATGGACATGAGATCATTGCTCATATTTCAGGAAAAATGAGGATGCATTACATCAAAATTCTTCCTGGAGACAAAGTTAAATTAGAGATGTCGCCTTATGATTTATCAAAGGGCAGGATTACTTATAGATATAAATAAAATGAAAGTTAGGTCATCAATTAAAAAGCGTAGCGCTGATTGTAAGATTATTCGTCGTAAAGGTAAACTTTATGTGATAAACAAGAAAAATCCTAAATACAAACAACGTCAAGGGTAATTTAAAAATACTGTAATTTACCGTACAACGGTGGCCCGCCGTTCGGAATTACTTAAAAAGAAAAAAAAATATGGCAAGGATTTCAGGTATAGATTTACCAAGAAACAAAAGAGGAGAAATCGGATTAACTTACATCTATGGTGTGGGTAAGTCAACTGCTCAGAGTATTTTAACTCAAGCAGGCATAGATTTTAACAAAAAAGTACAGGATTGGTCAGACGATGAATTGTCGGCTATACGTAACATCATCAACGAAGGCATTAAAGTAGAAGGTGCTTTGCGTTCGGAAGTTCAATTAAACATTAAACGTTTAATGGATATTGGTTGTTACCGTGGTTTACGTCATAGAAAAGGATTACCTGTTCGTGGTCAACGTACCAAAAACAACTCTCGTACACGTAAAGGCAAGAGAAAAACAGTTGCTAACAAGAAAAAAGCTACTAAATAAAAATTAGTATCGTAAAATATATATGGCTAAGAGTAAAAAAGTTACCAAAAAACGTATTGTTGTTATTGAGTCTACTGGTCAGGCACACATCAACGCTACGTTCAACAACATCATTGTTACTTTAACGAACAATAATGGTCAAACTATTTCATGGTCTTCTGCAGGTAAAATGGGTTTTAAAGGTTCTAAAAAGAACACCCCTTATGCTGCCGGCCAAGCTGCATCAGATTGTGGTAAAGTAGCTTTCGACTTAGGTTTGCGTAAAGTAGACGTATTTGTTAAAGGTCCAGGTTCAGGCCGTGAGTCTGCCATCAGAACTTTGCAAGTTGCAGGTATCGAAGTAACATCTATTAAGGATATTACACCGCTTCCTCACAATGGATGTCGTCCTCCTAAAAAGAGAAGAGTTTAATTAATCATTTTTTAAAGCTAAGAGTCTGCAGTTTAAGGCTGTAAGATACTTTAAAATTAAAAGAAAAACATGGCAAGATACACCGGACCAAAGTCCAAAATCGCCCGTAAGTTCAGAGAACCAATTTTTGGTCCTGATAAAGTATTAGATAGAAAAAATTATCCTCCTGGCCAACATGGCGCTTCAAAAAGAAGAGGAAAACAATCTGAGTACGCAGTACAGTTAATGGAAAAGCAAAAAGTAAAATACACTTATGGTGTGTTAGAAAAACAATTCCGTAACTTGTTTACTAAAGCTTCATCTCGTGAAGGTATCACAGGTGATAATTTATTACAATTATTAGAAGCACGCTTAGATAATACAGTTTATAGATTAGGTATTGCTCCAACCCGTTCAGGTGCACGTCAATTGGTTAGTCACAAACATGTAACCGTTAACGGTGAAGTTGTTAACATTCCTTCTTATCAATTAAGATCAGGCGATGTGATTGCTGTTCGTGAAAAATCTAAAACATTAGAAGCAATCACAAATTCTGTTGCAGGAAGAGTAATCAATAAATTTAATTGGTTAGATTGGAATGCAAGCGAGTTGACTGGTAAGTTTTTAGCTTATCCAAATCGCGATGAAATCCCAGAAAATATTAAAGAAAACCTTATAGTAGAGTTATACTCTAAGTAATCATTTAAGTTAAAGCTTCTTGGCTTTAACTTTTTTAACATTACTCAATATTAATAACGATCTAAAAACATTATAAATGGCAATTTTAGCATTTCAGAAACCCGATAAGGTAATCATGCAGAAATCAACTGATTTCGATGGTCAATTTGAATTCCGTCCTTTAGAGCCGGGTTTCGGTATAACAATTGGTAATGCCCTAAGAAGAATTTTACTTTCTTCTTTAGAAGGTTTTGCGATAACTAGCATTCGTTTTTCTGGCGTTTCTCACGAGTTTTCTACTATGAAAGGAGTGGTAGAAGATTTAACAGAAATTATTTTAAACTTAAAGCAAGTTCGCTTTAAGAAAGTTGGTGATTCTGGAGATTCAGAAAAAGTTTTTATCATAGTAAATGGTCAAGATAAATTCTCGGCTGGAGATATTACAAAATTTTCTAACAATTTCGAGGTTTTAAATCCCGATCTTGTGATTTGTAACATGGAAAAATCTGTAACCTTGGAAGTGGAATTAACCATCAATAAAGGTCGTGGATATGTTCCGGCAGAAGAAAACAAGATTAATGATACTGTTGTTGGTGTAATCGCAATCGATTCGATTTTTACCCCAATGAAAAACGTAAAATATACGATTGAGAACTATCGTGTTGAACAAAAAACAGATTATGAAAAGCTAATTTTAGATATTTCTACCGATGGATCAATCCATCCAGAGGAAGCTTTGAAAGAAGCTGCTAAAATTTTAATTCAACACTTTATGTTGTTCTCTGACGAGAATTTAGTGTTAGAATCTCAAGCCAAAGAAGAAACTAAAGAAGTTGATGAAGAAATTTTACACATGCGTAAAATCTTAAAAACTGAATTGGTTGATCTAGATCTTTCTGTACGTGCTTTAAACTGCTTGAAAGCTGCTGATATACGTACTTTAGCTGATTTAGTTTCTTACGATGTTGCTGACATGTTAAAATTCAGAAACTTTGGTAAAAAATCATTAACTGAAATTCAAGAACTCGTTAAATCTAAACAATTATCGTTTGGAATGAACTTGTCTAAATTTAAGTTAGACGAAGAATAACACCTAAATCCCCCATGGGGACTTAGAAAAATTAATATAATTTTTCACTGTGTATAATTCCCTCAGATTAAGTTCAAAGAGACGGTATACACATTACAAAAACAAAAATGAGACACGGTAAAAAACACAACCATTTAGGCAGAACAACATCACACAGAAAAGCGATGTTAGCTAACATGGCTTCCTCTTTAATCAAGCACAAGAGAATTTCAACTACTTTAGCTAAAGCAAAAGCTTTACGCGTTTATGTTGAGCCAATCATTACAAAATCTAAAAATGATACTACACACTCACGTCGTATTGTTTTCTCTTACTTACAAGATAAAGATACAGTTACAGAATTGTTTCGCGATGTAGCGGCTAAAGTTGCTAACCGTCCGGGTGGTTATACACGTATTATTAAATTAAACAATCGTTTAGGTGATAATGCAGAAATGGCTTTAATTGAGTTGGTAGATTACAACGAGGTTTACGGTGCTAACGAGGCTGCTGCTGAGAAGAAAACTACACGTAGAGGTAAAAGCAAAGTTAAAAAAGACGATGCTCCTGCCCCAGTTGCAAAAGAAGAAGTAACTCCAGAAGCTCCTGCTACTGAAGAAGCTGAACCTGAAGCATAATAACTTAGCCCTATAATCAGGGAAAATAAAATATAACCCTTTAAGAAAATCTCTTAAAGGGTTTTTTTATGCTTGATTAGCGGTCTTTATCCCTTATTTTTGTTTATTCAATTTATAATGATGACTTCCACAGCAACTTTAGCCGAATTTAATGCTATACTAAATACGAGTATTGCAGATGCAACTTTTGTAAAACTTTCCTTAGGAAATTATCAAGGTAATGATAAGGAACTTAAAAATATTTATGTGCGTAAGGTGAACATCAAAAGAAACGATAGGCTATCCTTTACTTACCGCCAAAAAACTAGGGATATCATTAAAAATTTCACCATTGATGAAGGTGTTAAATTGATTACGAATTTGTTGAGCAATGATTTTAAAATTGGAACTTTATTTACTTCTAATACAGAAATTATTATTGAACATCAAAAAAACGGATCGATTAAAATTAGAGAGCGTGTTTTAAATCAAGTAATCGAACCAAACCTCTCTCATAACAAAGAGAAAAATAGAATTATTAAGCCAGTAGCAAATGGTTATTTACATGCGTTGAAAATTACCGATGCTGAAGGAAATGTTTTCAAAAATACCCAAGATAAATACAAACAAATTAATCAATACATCGAGATTTTAAGTTCGTTGATTAAGGAGTTGCCCATTGGAACTGTCAAAAATGTGGTGGATATGGGCTCTGGAAAAGGCTATTTAACATTCGGGCTTTATGATTATTTGCATCAGCAGTTAAATTTACAGGCCAAGATAATAGGTGTTGAGTTTAGGGAGGATCTGGTTACTTTGTGTAATACCATTGCTCAATCTTCGAATTTTACAGACTTAAGCTTTGTTCAAGGCACTATTCAGGATTTTAAGGTTGATAAAATTAATTTGCTAATCGCTTTACATGCTTGCGACACCGCCACCGATGATGCCCTATTTAAGGGCATACAAGCGGGTGCCGAACTTATAGTGGTTGCACCCTGCTGCCACAAACAGATTAGAAGA
>CANHHZ010000144.1 GCA_947460275.1 Sphingobacteriaceae bacterium
CTAAATAACCATCATGTCCTTTTGATGCGTAACCCCAAATTACACTGTTGTTAATTTCGCCTCCTACCCTACTATAAGGCCCAATAGTGGTTTTTCCGTATATTTTAGCACCCATTTTTACCTGAGAATTATTACATAGCGCAAAAGAACCTCTAATGTTGCAACCTTCCCAAACCTGCGCATTTTTTCCTAAATAAATAGGGCCTTGTAAACTATTAAATGTAGAACACTCGGCCGTAGCCCCTTCTTCGACAAAAATATTTTCGCCCAAAAATGTATTGGTACTACTCAGTTTAGTCGAAACCCTTCCTTTGGTAAGTAAAGAAAAGTCTTTAATTAACTCGGCATTATTGTAAGTAAATATATTTTCGGGATGTTTTATCTGTGTAAATAACTTATGGTAAGGTATATTTTTGAATTTTCTAGCAACCGAAGTAGAATTAATTTCTTCCTTGGTATGATAAGCAATAATCAATTCATTTGAGATTAATACTTCTCCATTGTTTAAAGCGGCAACAGCTTCAACTAAGGCTTCGTCTGGGCAAATAGACCCGTTGATATATAACTGAGCAGTTGAAGAAGGGTATTTAACACTTAAATATTCTTGTGTTTGATATCCAAAACCCTCAACATTTAAATGTTTAGCCCATTTTTCGGCAATCGTCAAAATCCCAATTCTTAAATCAGCTACTGGCCTTGTAAATGTCAATGGTTTCAGCGAATGCCACGCAGCATCATCAAACAAATTGATTTTCATAAGCTACAAAAATAAAAAAAGTCCCGAGCTTATCGCTAGGGACTTTTAAAAATATTTTATTTACGCTTAGATTATTTTTTAGCGTAACGTGTTTTAAATTTATCGATACGACCAGCTGTATCAACTAGCTTCATTTTACCGGTGTAAAAAGGGTGAGAAGTATGAGAAATCTCTAATTTGTACAATGGATATTCATTTCCATCTTCCCATTTGACAGTCTCTTTAGTCTCAACGCAAGATTTTGTTAAAAAAGCATATTCGTTAGACATATCTTTAAATACTACAAATCTGTAGCTTGATGGATGCAAATCTTTTTTCATTTCTATGTTTTATATTTTATCGCCTAATTTTAGAGGATGCAAATATGAGAATTTTATTTTTCAAATACAATAATAAATTAAATAATTTCTAAATTTTTAGACATTAACTATGCTTTGCATTTTTTTTCTAAATTTAACTTTCACTTGATGTTGTAATATGAACAGAAGAAATTTTATCAAAAAAGGAAGTCTAGCAGGAATTATTTCTACACTAAGCTTACCTGCAGTTGCAGCAATATCACCTTTTAATGATACAGAATCGTCCATAAAAGATGATTTTGAACTGAACGAAACCACTATAGACAGCCTACAAAAAATGATGCAAAGTGGACAGTTATCTGCACTTCAATTGACAAAAATGTATTTAAAGCGGATTGAAAAACTTGATAAAAGTGGACCTAAATTAAATGCTGTTATAGAATTAAACCCTGATGCCTTAACTATTGCCACAACAATGGATGAGGAAAGAAAAATGGGCAAAGTTAGAGGAAAACTTCATGGCATTCCTGTTTTGATTAAAGACAATATCAACACCGCAGACAAAATGCAAACCACTGCTGGGGCATTAGCACTCGAAGGTAACATAGCTTCAAAAGATGCGTTTATCGTAAAAAAATTACGCGAAGCCGGAGCAGTTATTTTAGGAAAAACAAATTTAAGCGAATGGGCAAATTTCAGGTCAACAAGATCTTCGAGTGGTTGGAGTAGCCGAGGCGGACAAACCAAAAACCCTTATATTTTGGACAGAAGCCCAAGTGGTTCTAGTTCTGGTTCTGGCACTGCTGTATCAGCTAATCTTTGCGTTGTTGCCATTGGCACCGAAACAAATGGATCAATCATCGCACCCTCGTCTTACAGTGGCTTGGTAGGTCTAAAACCGACCGTAGGCTTATTGAGCAGAAGCGGAATTATTCCTATCTCTAAAACACAAGATACCGCGGGACCCATGACAAGAAACGTTAGCGATGCAGCTATTCTGTTAACTATTTTAACCGGCGTCGATGAAAATGATGTCGTCACAAAAGAAAGTGTCGGAAAATCTCAAAAAGATTACACTTCTTTTTTAACTAAAGATGCAATAAGCGGCAAAAAAATTGGAATTGAAAAATCTTTTTTAACTGGCCACGAAGCTGTAGTTGAGCTATATAAAAAGGCCATAGAAAAATTTAAGGAATTAGGCGCAGAAGTTGTAGAAATTGGATTATTGGAAGAACTTAAAAGTGTTGGTGGGGCGAGTTACACTATACTGCAATATGAATTTAAAGACGGCGTAAACACTTATTTAGCAACGGCAAACGCAAAAGTAAAAACATTACAAGAGGTAGTTGATTTTAATACGCAAAATGAAGCTGCAACAATGCCTTATTTTAAGCAAGAAATTTTACAAAGCAGCCTAAAAACTACAAATTTAGAAAGTATAGCTTATAAAGACGCTTTAACAAAGACGCTTTCTTCAAGAAAAATTATGAACGATTTGATGGCCAAAAATAAGCTTGATGCTATTATTGGAACAAGTTATGGCATTCCAGGATGCATAGATTTATTTAATGGCGATTATAGCGATGGCTTTTATTTTGCCTCGCCAGCGGCAATGGCTGGTTATCCTCACATTACTGTTCCGATGGGGAAAATACACGAATTACCGATTGGCTTATCTATTATGGCAGGTGCTTACCAAGAACCTATGGTATTGTCGTTAGCTTTCGCTTTTGAGCAGGCCACTTTGCACAGAGCAGCACCAAAATTTATCAAATCTTCTAATTTTTCTTCAGGAATATAATATCAGGGACTGTATTTTTTCCAAGTTTCAATTTTAGCTTTTTGCCTGGCGATATAAGCATCTGCAATAACCTCGGCCGAATTGGAATTGGTGTTTTCTAATAATTCTTTAAGTTTATATTGATCTACATCTGCCCTGTATAATATTTGAAGTAATTTTTGAAAATCAGCATCAATTAAATAGGCAAAGGTAGTTACTAAAGTTTCACGAAGCTGTCCTTCATTTAACTCGTCGGCAAGTTCAAAATCTTTACTGATAATTTTGAGTAATGCATTGGTATCGTCCATTATTTAATTTCTTGACAAAGTTCTATCAACACTCCGTTTGCTTCCTTTGGGTGCACAAAACAAATCAATTTGTTATCTGCTCCTTTTTTGGGTTCATCGTTCAATAACGTAAAACCTTCTGCTTTTAACCTTTTCATTTCTGCGTAAATATCATCTACATCAAATGCAATATGATGTATTCCTTCTCCTTTTTTAGTCAAAAATTTGGCTATTGGACTTTCATCAGCTGTACTCGCTAACAATTCGATTTTATTAACGCCAACCTTTAAAAAAGCGGTATTTACGCCTTCAGACGCAACTGCTTCGATCTTATAACAAACTGTATCAAACAATTTCTCGTACACACTACAAGCTTGGGTTAAATCATTTACAGCAATACCAATATGCTCAATTTTATTCATAATTATCAAATGGTTAAACAAATGTAAAAATGCATGTTTTATCTATAGTTTCATAGGTAATATTTATAAAAGTTCGGATTTTTTTTTTGTATCTTTGTATTACTATTAAGATTAATTACAGATAATGGAACTTCCAATTTATTTAGATAATAACGCAACCACTCCACTAGACCCACGCGTTTTAGAAGCAATGCTTCCTTATTTCACCAACAAATTTGGTAATGCTGCCAGTCGCAACCATGCTTTTGGTTGGGTTGCCGAAGAAGGCGTTGATTACGCCCGTGAGCAAGTCGCAAAATTAATTGGCTGTACTGAAAAAGAAATTATTTTTACTTCTGGTGCCACCGAAGCCGATAATTTAGGGATTAAAGGTGTTTACGAAATGTACCAAGACAAAGGTAACCATATTATAACAGCCACTACAGAACATAAAGCAATTTTAGATACATGTAAACATTTAGAAAAATTAGGCGCTAAGGTTACTTATCTAAAAGTAAAAGAAGATGGCTTAATTGATTTACAAGAGCTTGAGGCTGCAATGACACCTCAAACCATACTGGTAAGCATAATGTATGGCAACAACGAAATTGGGGTTATACAACCGATTAAAGAAATATCGGCAATAGCACACAAATACGGCGCTTTATTTATGACAGATGCCACGCAAGCCGTAGGTAAAATACCAGTTGATGTAAATGCAGATGGTATTGATTTGATGGCTTTTACCGCACACAAAATGTACGGTCCAAAAGGTGTTGGTGTAATGTATGTGCGCAGAAAAAACCCAAGAGTTAAAGTAACAGCACAAATAGACGGTGGTGGACACGAACGTGGTATGCGTTCGGGTACCTTAAACGTTCCGGGTATTGTGGGTTTAGGTAAAGCTTGCGAATTGTGTCGTTTAGAAATGGAACAAGAAGCTAAACGTTTATCCGCTTTGCGTGATAAATTAGAAAACGCCCTGTTAACTCTAGAAGAAAGCTACGTAAACGGAAACACAGCACATCGTTTGCCACATGTAGCTAACATTTCTTTTAAATATGTTGAGGGCGAAGGCTTAATGATGGCGATGAAAGATTTAGCCGTATCGTCTGGTTCTGCTTGTACTTCAGCCTCATTAGAGCCATCGTATGTATTAAAAAGTTTAGGTTTGTCTGATGACTTAGCACACTCTTCGATTCGTTTTGGCTTAGGAAGATTTACCACCGAAGCAGAAGTAGATTACGCCATAGAAAACACTAAAAAAGCAGTAAACCACTTAAGAAACCTTTCTCCACTTTGGGAAATGTTCAAAGAAGGTATAGATTTGAGTAAAATAGAGTGGGCGGAACACTAGTTGAAAGTTAAAAGTTGAAATTAAAAGTTTAAAGTAGAAGGTTGGAAAAGTTATCTAAATACGAACTACTATATACTAACTACTAAAAAATATAACAAAATGGCATATTCAGAAAAAGTAATGGAACACTATACCAACCCACGTAACGTTGGTACATTAAATAAAGACAGTAAATCTGTTGGTACAGGTTTAGTTGGCGCTCCAGAGTGTGGAGACGTAATGCGTTTACAAATTGAAGTAGATACAAACAATGTAATTACCGATGCTAAATTTAAAACATTTGGTTGTGGTTCTGCCATTGCATCTTCATCGTTAGCTACAGAATGGCTAAAAGGAAAAACGATTGACGAAGCTTTAACCATAGATAACATGGACATTGTTGAAGAATTGGCTTTACCACCAGTAAAAATCCACTGTTCGGTATTGGCCGAAGACGCCATTAAATCAGCAATTAACGATTACCGTGTTAAGAATGGTTTGGAAGCATTGGCATTGCCAAAATCGCA
>CANHHZ010000145.1 GCA_947460275.1 Sphingobacteriaceae bacterium
CTATTTTTATTATGTGTAGGGGCATATTTTCTACACGCCTCCATTAAAAAAGAAGAGAAATTGAGAGAAAATCAGCAGAATTTTTTGCTTTCAGTTACGCACGAACTCAAATCTCCTTTAGCAGCAATAAAACTTTCTTTACAAACCATAGTAAAAAGAGATTTAGAGAAGCAAATGCAAAACTCTTTGTTAAATAATTCGTTAAAGGATATTGAACGCCTAGATGATTTGGTTGAAAATATGTTGTTGGCTACCAAATTGGAAAGTAGAACTTATTCTTTTCCTAAAGAAAATTTTGATTTTTCTGAATTGGTAACCAAAATAACCGATCGTTTGCAGGTTCATTCTTGTGGAAACCAGCAGTTGATAGCAACAGCCATTGAAAATGGTATCCATATGGTAGGTGATAAATTTGCCCTTTCATCGGTAGTTAACAATTTGGTAGAAAATGCCGTAAAATATTCAGGTCCCTGTGCCGAAGTTACAGTGAAATTATGCCAAATTGACGGTAAACCTTTTTTAACCGTCTCAGACAAAGGGTTGGGTATTCCAGATAACGAAAAAATGCTTATTTTTGATAAATTTTATCGCGTTGGCGATGAAAACGTTCGAAAATACAAAGGAACAGGTCTTGGCTTGTTTATTGTTAAAGAGGTATTACAAAACCACGACGCCGATATAAGCGTAAAAGATAACGTACCGCAAGGTGCCATTTTTGAAGTAACATTTAATTGATATGCCACAGAAATTAAGAATACTATTGGTAGAAGACGAAGATCATTTGTTGGATGCTATTAAATTAAATCTAGAATTAGAAGGATATAAAGTTCACGCAGTTAAAGATGGCAAAACTGCTCTTAAGGTTTTTAAGGAAGAACGTTTTAATTTAATTATTTTAGATGTAATGTTACCAGAAATGGACGGTTTTCAGGTATGCGAAACTATTCGTTTAGAAAACACCGAGGTGCCTATCTTGTTTTTAACTGCAAAAAACACAAGTGAAGACAGAGTGATGGGACTTAAAAAAGGTGCTGATGATTATTTGGTAAAACCATTTAATTTGGAAGAACTTATTTTACGTGTAGGCATATTGGTAAAACGCAGTTTAAAACCCGATGATTTAAAAGAATTAAACTCTTATAAAATTGGCGATAAAACCATTTATTTCAATTCTTTTGAGTTAAAGCAAGACGATGGAACCGTTGTGCCTTTAACCAAAAAGGAAACAATGCTGTTAAAATTGCTTATCGAGCGTAAAAATGAAGCTGTTTCGCGTGAGCAAATTCTAGAAACGGTTTGGAATTATGATGTTTATCCATCAACCAGAACCATAGATAACTTTATTTTAACCTTCCGTAAATATTTTGAACCAGATCAAAAAAATCCGATTTATTTTCATTCGATAAGAGGGGTGGGCTATAAATTTACAGATGTAGCAAATTAATGTACAACAAAACGAGTAGATTTGTTTTGATGACAATTTTTGTCATTAGTGCATTGGCAAGTTTATACATTGGTCAATACCAATTGGCTTCCATCTCTGGCTTTTTGTTTGCGTTTATTTTATGGAGCCATTTTAAGCAAAGTTCGGTTTTATTAGCCTCTAAATATTTTAAAGATGCCAATTACGATAAAGCAGAGAAAATATTGAAAGACGTAATAAATCCGGATCGGCTGGCAAGAAATCGTCGTGGCTATTACGAATTTATGAAGGCTAATATCGCTCTGCAACGCGAAGATTTTGAAGGTGCCGAATTTCATTTCCAAATTGCAAGTAGATTTCCTTTGGGTGGGAAAAATGATAAAGCCTATGTGCTTATTCATTTGGCTAATCTTGCACTGAGAAAAAAAGAAGGAAAAAGAGCATTGACCTATGTAGAAAAGGCAAAAGAATTGGCAACCACATCAAGAGCACAGGAAATTATTAAAATTATAACAAAAGAAGCCAACGCATTGGCTTAAGTATAAAGATGAACAATAACTTATTTTTAGAAGCTGCATTTTCAAAAGCTACAGAACGTCCTCCGGTTTGGATGATGCGTCAAGCTGGCCGTTTTATGCCGCAATATTGGGAAATTAAAAACAAATACTCTTTTTTAGAGATGTGCAAAACTCCCGAAATAGCGGCTGATGTAACCATGTTACCAGTCGATTTATTGGGTATCGATGCCGCAATTTTGTTTTCTGATATTTTAGTAACTGGAGAGGCCATGGGTGGCGATTTGAGTTTTACTCAAGGTGTTGGGCCTAAGTTTGCCAATCCGGTACGTAATGCACAGGATATTGAGCGTTTAGAAATCAATGTGGTTGATAAACTACAATACGTGGCCGATGCCATTAAGGTTATTCAGCAA
The DNA here is from genome assembly GCA_947460275.1 of Sphingobacteriaceae bacterium. Taxonomy (GTDB): domain Bacteria; phylum Bacteroidota; class Bacteroidia; order Sphingobacteriales; family Sphingobacteriaceae; genus Pedobacter. The sequence continues at coordinate 2,355 of CANHHZ010000145.1, forward strand.
CGTTTAAATGGCAGTATTCCGTTAATCGGCTTTGCAGGCGCACCTTTTACCGTAATGAGTTATTTGGTTGAAGGCGGCTCATCGAAAGATTTTAAATTAACTAAATTGTTAATTCACAATCACCCTGAGTTGGCGCATAAACTATTGGCCAAAATTGCAAAGGTTACCACCGACTATTTAAATCTGCAAATTGCGGCTGGTGTAAATGCCGTTCAGTTGTTTGATAGCTGGGCTTTAGCTTTGTCATGGAACGATTACCAAGAGTTTTCTCATCAATACAACCAACAAATTATAGCTGGTTTAAACCGAACCAACGTGCCTGTTATTTCTTTTTGTAAAGGAAGTTCTGTTTTTGCGCCAATTATGGCACAGGCCAATCCCGATGTAATTTCGGTAGATTGGAATGCAGATTTGTTGAATATTAAAAATGCTTTACCTAAAGGTATGGCGGTGCAGGGCAATTTAGACCCGCACATTTTGTATGCCGATCAGCCTGTAATTAAAAAGTATATTCTGCAATTGTTCGAACGTATGCGTGGCGAAAATGGTTTTATCTTTAACTTAGGCCACGGTATTATGCCTGATATACCATTTGATAACGTGAAATATGCCATCGAGGTTGTTAAAGAATTTAGATATTAAATAGCTTTAAATGCATGAATTATGGAATATTATAGATACGTTTTAGCTGTTCATATCATTTTTGTAGTAAGTTGGATGGCAGGTCTTTTTTATGGTGTTAGGTTGTTTATTTATCATACCGAGGCTAATGACAAACCCGAGGTTGAAAAAAATATTCTTCAAAAAGAGTTCGCAAAAATACAAGCTCGTTTGTGGAATATCATTACCACACCCGCCATGCTACTTACCGTAGTTGCTGGCGTTACCATGTTATTTTTAAACCCTGGTTTATTGCTGGCAGATTGGATGCTGGTTAAACTAGGTTTTGTAGTTTTATTGCTCGTTTATCATTTTATTTGCCAAAACATCATGAAGCAGCTTAAAAATGGAATGTTTAAATACTCGTCAACTCAGTTGCGTTTATGGAACGAGGTGGCCACTATTTTACTAGTTGCCATTGTGTTTACAGTCATCTTAAAAAATGCTGTAGATTGGATTTATGGATTAGTTGGCTTAATTGTTTTTTCTGCGGTAATTATGACGGCGGTAAAAATTTATAAGTACTACCGCGAAAAATAAGGTGTATTATTGCTTTGCGTATGAAAAAACAAATACTCTTATTTCTGCTACTTGCACTAACGTTTACTTCGGAAGCACAATTTAGCAACGAGGCTATTTTTAACCGAATTAGGCCTGCAGATAGCTTAGCAAAAGAGCTCCACTTTAATTTCTACAACTTTAACTACGTTAGAAATTACGAATACAACAATAAATTTCATGATGGTTACACCCTATACGGTACACAATTAGAACCGCAATTGGTGTATTACGCCAATCCTAATTTAGCGGTTACCCTTGGTGCGTATTTGCGTAAAGATTTTGGTAATGAAGGAATTTACGATGCTGAACCCTTATTTAGTATAAAATATCACAAAAGAAACCTAACCTTGGTTTTTGGAAGTTTAGAAGGAAATATCCAGCACAATTACATTGAGCCTCTGTACGATGTGGAACGTAAAGTAACCACGCCAATTGAATACGGTACCCAATTGCTAATTGATAGGGAAAAATTTAAGCTAGACAGCTGGATAGCTTGGCAAAAAATGATTTACAAGGCATCGTCATATAAAGAAGAAATTGTAGGCGGTTTAATTACCGAAACTACTTTGGCCGAGCAAAATGGCTGGAAACTGACTTTACCTGCACAGTTTTTGGCTTACCACCAGGGCGGACAAATTGATGTTTTAAAACAAGTAGATATCAGTACCTTGTTTAATGGAGCAGCAGGATTTAAACTCCATAAAGCAATTGGCTATAAAATAAAAGAGGTATTTACTGATAATTATGTTGCCGTTTATAAAGATTTTTCGCCACACAAGGTAAGGGCCTATCAAGGTGGTTTCGGTCTTTGGCTAAATGCAGGCGTAAATACCCAATGGGGAAATTTAGTAGCTTCTTATTGGAAAGGAAATAATTTTATCACCATCAAAGGGATGCCGTTGTACCAATCAGTTTCAGAAAATTTATACGAAGCTGGCTTTAAACAACAAAAACGTAACCTAATTGCCTTGCGCTATGTTTACCAAAAAGAATTGGTGCCACATTTATTTTTGGACGTTCGTTTTGAGCCTCATCTAGATTTAAACCATGCCGATTCGCAACTTCAGTTTAGTCATTCTTTGTTTTTAACCTACAAGGAAGATTTTAGGATATTTAAGAAGAGTCGTTAGTATACGGCTCGTCGTCTTTGCGCTTTCATCCTTTGTCTTTTTTCAACAATTTTAAAACTGCGTGCAACCTTTTTAGGATAAGCTTCATCTACCTTTTACAAACCCATGAAGACGACAAATACACTAAACATCAACGACATTATAGCAGGCTGCAAGTTGGGCAATAGGCAAATGCAAGAAATGCTGTACAAGCAAACTGCCGCTAAAATGTTTTCCATTTGTATGCGCTATGCAAAAGATAGGATGGAGGCCGAAGATGTTTTGCAAATGGGTTATGTAAAGGTTTTTGGAAAATTAAACGAGTTTAAAGGCGAGGGCTCGTTTGAAGGTTGGATGCGCAAAATAATGGTAAATACGGCGATAGAAAGCTACAGAAAGAACTTGCGGAGCTTAACTATTGTGCAACTAGATGATCTTTACGACCAGCCCCAAGTAGGTTTTGACTACGATAGTTTAGGGCTAAAAGATTTAATGAAATTGATACAAAACCTTGCCGATGGTTACCGAGTGGTATTTAACATGTATACGATAGAGGGATACTCTCACAAGGAAATTGCCAAAGAATTGGGCATATCCGAAGGAGCAAGCAAGTCTCAATTGTCGCGAGCAAGAGCAATATTGCAAAAAGAAATTATTAAAATGGAGGGCTTTGGTTATGCAACACATACCGGATAAAGA
>CANHHZ010000146.1 GCA_947460275.1 Sphingobacteriaceae bacterium
GAGCTATTGGAAGTTTTTTGGAAAAACCACGACCCTACAACTTTAAACCGACAAGGTGCAGATGTGGGCACACAATACCGTTCGGTTGTTTTTTACCATAACGACGAACAAAAAGCTATAGCCGAAAAATACAAAGCCGAACTAAACAATGGCAAAGCATTTGCTAAACCTATTGTTACCACCATAGTAAAGGCCGAAAAATTTTATGTGGCCGAAAATTACCATCAAGATTACTTTATCAAAAATGGTGAGCAGCCATATTGCCGAATTGTAATTTTGCCTAAAATGGAAAAGTTAGAGAAACTGTTTAAAAGCAAACTCAAATATTAGGCTAAAATTTACACAAGCATTTTTTTTACAAATGGTAAAATTATATTTGCCACCAATATTTAACAAAATTAATTTACAAGATAATGAGTTTAATAGAAGCCCTTAACTGGCGTTACGCCACCAAAAAAATGAACGGAAAGGCCGTTCCGCAAGAAAAAGTTGATCAAATTTTAGAAGCTGCTCGCTTAGCACCAACTTCTTCGGGTTTGCAACCTTTTAAAGTTATCGTAATTACAAATCCCGAATTAAAACAACAAATATTACCCAACGCTTATAATCAATCTCAAGTTGTTGATTGTTCGCATTTATTGGTATTTGCCGCTTGGGACAATTACACCGAAGATAGAATAAATGAAGTTTATGCTTACATGAACAAAGAGCGTGGGCTACCAGATTCGGCAACCGAAGACTACAAAAACAACTTGATTAAATCGAGAGTAAATCTTGCAGCAGAAGTAAATTTTGAGCATGCAGCCCGCCAAGCTTACATAGGCTTTGGCTTGGCCCTTGCCGAAGCTGCTTTATTGCAAGTTGATGCTACGCCAATGGAAGGATTTAATGGAGCAAAAGTTGACGAGATTTTAAACTTAAGCGCACATGGATTAAAGAGTGTAACGCTATTGCCATTGGGCTATCGCGATGAAGCCAACGATTGGTTAGCAAACTTGAAAAAAGTTCGCCAACCAAGTTCAGAATTTATCATTGAACATAAATAATTCACAAACAAAAACGGATGCTTAAACAAAGCATCCGTTTTTGTTTAAAAGGGTTGGCATTTGTGGTATCTTGCTAGCCCCCCTACAACCACCGCCAATTTACCAAAACGTTGTAATTTAAACCCGATAGCAGTGAAAAGCCCGCAAGTTGAGGAACGAAACGAGGACTTGAAACGTAGAGCGGGACTGTTTTTGCCAAAAGCTGGCAACTTCTTTTCACTTAAAAAAGAACCTGTTTTTAGGAAATGTAGATATCGGCACCAAGCAAACTGTAAAATTGTGTTAAACATTGCGTGGTTTGTTTAGCTATCGAGCAATAATCGATATATTAGCAAATATTATTTAGCTTTTGTACTTGATGAAACTTACAAGGATATTATTTGCACTATTAATTTTAACATTATTGTCGAACTGGAAGGTTTTTGCCCAGCAAGATAGCACGATTTTAAAAACCATTATCAATCAAACCAAAAGATTATCAGACGAGCAACCTATAGAGAAAGTATACCTCCATTTTGATAAACCTTATTATGCAGTAGCCGACACCATTTGGTTTAAAGCTTATGTTACTACCGAACAAAATCAACCATCGCCTTTAAGTAAAATAGTATATGTAGAGGTTTGGAATGCGCAAGATTCGTTAATGCAAACACTAAAATTACCCGTAAAAAATAGTTTCGCTTATGGAAACATTTCGCTTAACATGCAAAATTATAAACAAGGCAATTATCACGTTAGGGCTTACACCTTATGGATGTTGAATTTTAGTGATGCGTACTTTTTTACCAAAAACATCACCATCGGCGAAGCTATCGACAAACAACTCCTCACACACATTGCTTTTACCAACGAGCAAAGCGACAAAAACATTAAAACTACCGCAAAAATTCAGTTTAAAGACACCTCAAAAAAACCTTATGGCAATAAAACAGTAAACTGGAAAATAATTTCCAATTACGATGTTTATACCAAGGGAAAAGGGGTAACAGATCAAAATGGATTTTTAACCATTGTTGTAAATAGCAAAAATAATGAGCCCATTACCAAAGGCAGCATTTTTACCGACCTTAGCATTAACGAAAAGGAGACGGTAAGTGCAAACTTTAATTTAAAACAAGAAGTAAACACTGTAGATGTACAGTTTTTTCCTGAGGGAGGACAATTGATTAGCGAAATCCCCAATCAAGTGGGTTTCAAAGCTGTTGCTCCGTCGGGTTTAGGGCTTGATGTAAAAGGTGTAATCATCGATGAACAAAACAATGAAATCGCAAATTTCAATTCAACTTTTGCGGGTATGGGCAGCTTTTTTATTACACCCCAAAACAACACTATTTACAAAGCTAAAATAACACTTAAGGATGGTAGCATTAAAACCTTTGATTTGCCCAAAGCAACCGAATCTGGAATTATGCTACAAGTAAATAACAATTCTCCAGATTTTGTTAACCTTAAAATTTTAGCAAACAATTCATATTTCCTTAACCATACCAACAAGTCGTTTTTTATTGTAGCACAAAATGCAAATGTGGTGTATTATGGCGCACAAACTAGCTTAAAAAATCAATTAATTACTGCTAAAATCCCTAAAAAAACCTTTCCTTCAGGAATTACACAAATTACACTTTTTGATGAAAAAAGTGAACCCATAAGCGAGAGATTAGTTTTTATTATGCATCAAGATGCTATGAATTTAGCTGTAAAAACAGATTTGCCTATTTACAAACCGCGACAAAAAGTAAAACTAACACTCGAGGCTAAAAGTGGTGCAACACCAACCATGGGTAATTTTTCGATTGCTGTAACAGACGAACAAAAAGTACCCTTTGACGAGAACAATGAAACTACAATTTTAAGTTCTTTATTGCTTAGCTCGGATTTGAAAGGCTACATAGAAAGACCAAATTACTATTTCAACAAAACCGACGACAAAAAATTGGCAGATTTAGACAAGTTAATGCTTACACAAGGCTACAGAAGGTTTGCCTATAAAGAAATTTTAGCGAATCAATTTCCATTGATCAGCTATTTGCCAGAGCAAGGCATTAACATTACAGGTACTTTAAGAGACCGAACAGGCATGCCTATTAAAAAAGGAGCGATGCGCTTGATGGTTACTGGAAAACCCATCTCTTCAGAAACCACAACGAGCAACATGGGGTTATTTAATTTTCAAAACTTAGTTTTCCCAGATTCTTCTGAAGTAGTAGTAAGTGCAAAATACAATGCAAATGCAGCCAACTTAATGATTATGCTTGACGGAACACCAATGCCTGGGCTGGCCAAAAATATAAATTTGACCGACGAAGTAACCAATATAGATACCGTTTTATCCGCTTACCTAAATAACAGCCAAAAACAATATCGTTATTTGAGAACCCTTAAGCAGGTAGAAGTGAAGGGCGCAGCCATAAAAAAACCAAGTCACGCAGACCATAGCACATTAAGCAGCCTAGGAAACCCCGAGCATTTAATTACTGCGGATAGTTTTGGTAACGGCTGTACAATGCTACTAAACTGTTTAAAAACCATGTCTCCTGGTTTAACATTTGACCAAGAAGATTTTTATATTTCTAGAGATTATAATCAAGGTTCAAGAACTAAAGTTCAAGCATTTATCAACGGCACTCCAGTAGATACTCGAGACCTTAACAATGTTTCGGGCACAGACGTAGAGTCGGTAGAAATATTTTTAAATGATGCCATAGGCTCTGTAGATAGAACTTACGGAACCAAAGGAGTAATCGTAGTCAACACCAAAAAAGTACCGGTTGGCAAAAAAATAAGTAAACAAGAATTGATGAACATGTTGCCTAAAACTAACATCATTACTTTTAAACCAATGGGATACAGCAAAGAACGTGAATTTTATTCGCCAAAATATTTACCTAATGCACTTATCACGAGTAGCGATTTACGTACAACCGTTTATTGGAATCCAAAAGTATCAACTGACGAAAAAGGTAACGCAACTTTTGAATTTTTTAATGCTGATGGAAAAGGAACTTACAAAGTGGTTATAGAAGGTTTAGATATTAATGGAAACCTAGGCAGAACCGTTTACAGATATACGGTTAAATAAAATTAGGCAAAGATTAATCTTTGCCTAATTTTATTTAAAGGATTATTTACTTTTGGCTTATCTAGTTCGGCTTTACATAGTATTTTCTTGGTGTTTAAACCAGTTTGTGTAATATTTGCAATATCAGCCAATTCTGTCTAAGTATAATCTAGTTGGTCAAGATTAACTTACCATATGGTGTAAGTAAATAATATTTTCTATCGGAGCCAAACTAGATTCGACCCAATTATAACACAACCAAAAGTATAATCAAAACCAATCCACAACCTTACGGCATAAAAATTAAGCTTGGCTCAAGTTTTGTATCTAAAAGAGTAATCCGTCATCAGATGATTTTTAGATTTTTAATTCAGAAATTTATGTTGGCAAAAGCAAAATTGACTTTATAACATAAAATGTGGTATCTAAAAAAGAGCGTATTAACGGAAACCGATGGGTTATCATCATTTTATTGATACCAAACCTATTGGCGCTTTCCTCTTTGCTAAAGTCTAAATTCTTATCTTACATCAATTTTTAACGTGATGGTTATGGTTAATTTCGTAGATTAAAATTTGAACATGGCACAAACTATATTACACCTATCGCAAACAAGAGGTCTAGGAGATCATGGCTGGCTTAAAAGCCACCACACCTTTAGTTTTGGAGGATATTACAATCCCGAACGAATTAATTTTGGTGCATTAAGAGTGTTAAATGACGACACGGTAAGTGGTGGGATGGGGTTTGGCGAGCATCCGCACGACAACATGGAAATCATTTCTATCCCATTGGAAGGCAAACTACAGCACAAAGACAGCATGGGAAATGTGGCCGGCATTGAAGCAGGAGAAATACAGGTAATGAGTGCTGGAACAGGTATTTACCACTCAGAATATAATGCGGAAAAAGATAAAACAGTTAAATTTTTACAAATTTGGTTGTTTCCCAATCAACGAAATGTAGAACCCAGATACGACCAAAAAAGGTTAAACGATTTGATGAAGGAAAATGAATTTGTACAAATTTTATCGCCCAACGCTAACGATGAAGGCGTATGGATTTATCAAGATGCTTGGTTCAATCTCGGAAATTTTAAGATGGACACCACTACAAACTACCATTTGCACAAAACTGGAAATGGAGTTTACATTTTCGTAATTAATGGAAATGTTGAAATTGATGGACAAAAACTTGAAAATAGAGATGGATTTGGAATTTGGGATACTGAAAATTTTGAGTTAAAAATAAGCGCTAACTCTACC
>CANHHZ010000147.1 GCA_947460275.1 Sphingobacteriaceae bacterium
AAACATTGGCGATTTAGGCGGATTAAACGCTGCTTACACCGCTTTTAAAATGACTAAACAAGGTCAAGGCAACGAAAAAATTGATGGCTTTACCCCAGATCAACGTTTCTTTTTATCGTGGGCACAAGTATGGAGAGGTAACATTTTACCAGAAACTGCCGCTCAATTGATCAAAACTGATTCGCATTCTCCGGGCCCTTACCGTACCATTGGTGCTCCAGTAAACATGGATGCGTGGTACAAAGCGTTTGACGTACAACCTGGCGATAAACTTTACAAAAAACCAGAAGATAGAATTAGATTGTGGTAATGATTTGATTAACATACAGCAACCGCCATTTCTCAAAAAGAAATGGCGGTTTTTTTTTATAAGTATTGCGCTTGTATTTTTTTAGACAATTTACTCAACACCAAGGTTCTAGAGGTAGCAATGCGTTCTTGCAATTCAGTTATAGTCAGTACTTCTAAACCCAAAATTTTTACCCATTGCCTGCGAGCCAAATGTGGCGCCTGTATAATTCCGTACCTTGCGGTAAGTTCGTCAAAATCTTCTGGCCGGCATTTAAATGAAAAACTTTGATCGCCATCTACATCCATAATCACAAAAATTTTAGCTGCGATTAAAAAACAAAGATGCCCCCACTTCATGTCTTCGGTAACACCTGGCAAACTTAAACAGTAATCTCTAAAGGCTTCTATGTTCATGGTTACGAGTTATGGGTTTTGAGTTGTGAGTGATGGATTATACGTCCTTTTAGTTTTTCCAACCTCCGCTAGGTGGGCAGCTTTGAACTTTTCACTTTCCACTCCTAATTTACTAATTTAAAAACATATTTTTGAAAAATGAATATCCTTACGCAAACAGCCGATGGCTCTAACACTTTGTTCAATCAGGAAATTGGCGAACATTACCACTCTGCACATGGTGCCTTGCAAGAAAGCAAACATGTTTTTATGGGTGCTGGCCTGCAATACATCGCACAAGAAGCTAAGGAAATAAACATTTTAGAAGTTGGTTTTGGTACAGGATTAAACTTTTTACTCAGCTTTGCGCATAGCGAAGAAAACCACTTAAAGCTCAAGTATACGGGTATAGAAGCTTACCCCCTTGCCAAAGATGTAATTGAACAAACAGGCTACCATGCCTATGTAAATCAAAATATATGGGACAATTTTATCCATCATTATGAAAAATCGCTGGTACAATCGCAAACCTTATCATCGCTTTGCGAACTAGAAATAGCACACACCACGTTAAACGATTTTAAAAGCGACCTTAAGTTTGATTTGATCTATTACGATGCTTTTTCGGTACAACACCAACCCGAAATGTGGACCAACGAAATTATTGCCCATAGCTGTAGTTTTTTAAAAATAGGTGGCGTTTTTGTAACTTATGCCATTACAGGGAATTTAAAAAGAGCGCTAAAAGCTTGTGGCATGACCATAGAAAAATTACCAGGTGCACCTGGCAAAAGAGAAATGCTAAGAGCCACTAAAAACATTTAAATTACTACATTTATCATTTAAACTACAATTATGCCCGCTAATATAGCTCCCCCAATTGCCAATGGCCCAGATACCGCTTTTCTAAGATTGCTAACTGTTTTAGATACTTTGCGCACACAATGCCCATGGGATAAAAAACAAACCATGGAAACGCTGAGGCATTTGACCATTGAAGAAACCTACGAACTTTCTGATGCCATTTTAGAGGGCGACTTGAACGAGATTAAAAAAGAATTGGGCGATTTGATGATGCATTTGGTGTTTTACGCACGTATTGCCAGCGAAACCAACAGCTTTAACATTACCGATGTACTGAATGGCGTATGCGAAAAGTTAATCAACAGACACCCGCACATTTATGGCGATATAACCGTTGAAAACGAAGAGGACGTGAAAAGAAATTGGGAACAGCTTAAGCTAAAAGAAGGAAATGAATCGGTGTTGGGTGGTGTGCCGCAATCGTTACCCGCTTTGGTTAAAGCCGGACGCATTCAAGAAAAAGCCCGTGGTGTAGGGTTTGATTGGGATAAAAAAGAACAGGTGTGGGCAAAGGTGGAAGAAGAACTGCAAGAGTTTAAAGACGAGTTTAACATTGCCGAAAATGAAACGATTGACAAAGAAAAAGCCGAAGGCGAATTTGGAGATTTGATTTTCTCTTTAGTGAATTACGCTCGCTTTATCGACATTAACCCCGAAACAGCCCTCGAAAAAACAAACAAAAAGTTCATCAAACGTTTTCAGTTTTTGGAAAGCAAAGCCAAAGCAAATGGAAAAGCCCTGCAAGACATGACATTGGCAGAAATGGACGTGTACTGGAATGAAGCTAAAAAGTTGTAATACTACTCTGTTTATAACAAGAGAACTAATGCTATTTAAGCTAAACGGTTATTTAAAGAATAGGCATTAACTCCTACTTAAAACTTACAACTTTCAGCCTACCCGTGTTTCTTTTTCTTGTTCATGATGGCTTTTTGTCCGATCCCAAAGTTTGCAGTTTTGGCATTGCGCTCTTTCTTTTTATGGAAAGCAGCATCTTGAAAAGCTTCTTCTTCGGCCAAAGCCTTATTTAATTTATTTTTGTTCGCCGTGGTTTTGGTCACGTCTTCTATTAATAAATCTTCAGGCAAAGCGGCAACTTCTATTTTTTGACCAATGGCTTGTTCTATTTTGCGTACTTGTGGCAACTCTAAATCGGTTGCAAAGGTTATGGCAACCACCTCTTCATCGCCTTGCTTAATGATGCGATTTAAATACGTTTCTTTTTGCACAGGCAATTCAAAATGGAAAACAAATGGAATATGACTAATATCTATGTTTTGCAAATTTTCATTGGCCACAATTAAAATACGAGCTTCGGGCACTGCTTTAAAATCTTCGATGTCATCAAAACCGGCTTCATCAAAAAACAAAGGCTTGTACACAAAAACATCTTCGGCCTTGCCATCAAATAAATCTTTAGACAACGTTTGGGCCGTTAATCTGGTGTTTACAAAAACAGCCACTTTATCAAAAACTTCGGCATCTTTTAGCAAAAGATTTAACAAGTTCAATTTAGTTCTAAAATTAGGCAAATGATATAAAAGCTGCGGATGTGTTTCGGCTTTGGCCTCTCCCAAATCTTCAACCTCAATGGTGGTTGGTAATTTCATAAATACCTCAATCATTTTGTTGAGCCTATCGTGCATCACATCGGTAAAAATTAAATGCTGACATTTTTGAATGCTGTTGGCCAACTCGTTAATAGGCAGTTGCATCCCTAATTTAACCATTTCGGCAGCATCATCCACCACAAAAATTTGGATTTTATTGGTGTTTAAACCCAACTTTAAATAAACCGCTCTGGCTCTAGACGGTACTGCTACCACAATGTCTACCCCATCGGTAAGTTCGTTGATTTGCGACTCCATACTTCCATCGGCATGTATGCCTACAATGCGGATCGTTTGGTTTCTGTTCAATAAATTAAACTGATCTATCACTTCGAGCACCCTTTCTTTGGTGGGCACTAAAATTAAAGCACGTGGAGCTTCCTCAAAACCATACTTTAAGCGCATCAAAACGGCAAGTACATAAGTAGTAGTTTTTCCGCTTCCCTCTGGACCAATGGCGATAACATCTTGTCCGCCCAATAGCCTAGACATTGTTTTGGCTTGTATTTCTTTTGGGGTTAAATAACCTGCGGCCGTCATTGCCGAAACCAATGGCTTGCTTAATTTGAGTTGTTCTAAAGACACTTTTGAATTTGTAAATTGATAATGCCACAAATTTAAGCATTTTGAAGGAGTATTTAGGGTTTTAAGAGATATCTGACAATTATACTTTCAAATTTTTGATACAAATTGAAATTTAACTTTAGAAATGCGTATGTTTAAATCGATTAAAAATTGACTATTTGAAAATGAAAAAAATCTTATTAAACCTATTTTTAGTGGCGCTAAGCAGCACTAGTTTTGCACAAGACGCCATCAACTATCAAATGCCGCCAAAGGCTATTGCCGATTTATTATTGGCCAAACCAACGCCTAGCGTAAGTATAGATAGCAAAGCCGAGTGGATGTTATTTAGCGAACGTAACTCCTATCCTTCGATAGAAGAACTGGCCATGCCCGAATACCGCATTGCGGGAATGCGTATCAATCCCAACAATTATTCGCCTAGTCGCCAAACTTATATCAACAATTTTAGCCTTAAGAATATAAAAAGTGGCAAAGTAATGGCCGTTACTGGTTTACCAACGCCACTATATGCTGGCAATGTAAGCTGGAGCCCTAGCGAAACAAAAATTTCGTTTACACACACCGCTCCAAACAAAGTTGATTTGTATGTAATTGATGTAGTTAGCGGAAAAGCGACCAAAATAAACAAACAACCGTTAAATGCCATTATGGGTAGTGGGGCAACATGGGTTGACGACAATACTTTATTGTACAACGTAATTGTTAAAGAAGCCAAATTGGCACCAACCAAACCATTGGCACCTAAAGGACCAACCATACAACAAAGTTTAGGAAAAGCTGCGCCAAGTGCAACTTTACAAGATTTAATTAAAACACCATTTGACGAGCAATTATTTGAATTTTTTGCGACCTCGCAATTGGTGCAAAACAAAACGGGTGTAGAAACGCCAATTGGCAAACCGGCTATTTATAGCAACTTTTCTTTATCGCCCGATAAAAATTACATGATGGTGCGCAGCATTAAAAAACCTTTCTCCTATTTGGTTTCGGCCGGAGGATTTCCATCGGAAGTAAAAATTACCGATAGAGCTGGAAAAACCATAAAATTAGTAGCCGATTTACCATCTACAGAAGTGAGACCATCGGGTTACGACAATGTACAAAACGTACCTAGAGGATTTGATTGGCGTGATGACGAACCTGCAACCCTAACTTGGGCAGTAGCACTAGACGAAGGTTTAATTAAAAAAGATGTTCCTTTTCATGATGCTGTTTTAGCTTTATCGGCTCCTTTTACCGGCGAAGCCAAAGAACTTTTTAAAACCAAAATGCGTTACAGTGGCACAAGCTGGGGCAATGCAAACTTGGCTTTGGTTAGAGAAATGTCTAGAATAAAACAAATGGCCAAATTAAGCCGTTTAAACCCAAGTACAGGTGCTTTAGAAACCTTGTACGAACTCAGCACCAACGATGCTTACAACAATCCTGGAAATCCGGTAACAGAGAAAAATAAATTTGGTCGGCAAGTAATTTTAACCACCGATAACGGTACCAAATTATTATTAAACAATACTACAGGTGCCTCAGCAAAAGGCGACTTGCCTTTCTTGGCTAAATTTGACCTGAACACTAAGAAATCCGAAATTTTGTGGCGTTGCCAACCAGGTCATTT
>CANHHZ010000148.1 GCA_947460275.1 Sphingobacteriaceae bacterium
GCCTTAGCTGCTTCTGTCGCTAAATATTTGATCCTAACATTATCTACTACATAAGGAATCATATGATCAGCGTATTTGAAATAAGCTTCGGAGGTGAATTTCAACCTAGTTCCCAATCCATCAAACGCATAATCATAGCCTAGTGAAACGTTATAAGAACGTTGATTTTTTTGAATTAAATTTAAACTACCATCATAAGCTCTAATGCTGCGATAAGATGGTGTTTGTTGATAAATACCGGCGGTAAAACGGATAATTTGGTTTTCTCCACTTGGCCTGTAGGCTAACAATAGCCTAGGGTTTAAGGCCAATTTTTGGTTCAAATTATTATAAATTAGCCTTAGGCCGAGTTGCAAATCTGTTGCGGTAGTTAGGCTGTAACTATCTTGCAAATAGGCCGCATAATTGTAAATATCGACTTTGTTTGTTTTGTTGATGGATTGATCAAGGTAAAATCTTTTAGATTGATAGGGTAAAATATATCCTGCCGAATCGGTAAGGTGATATTCATTTAACTTGTCTGTAAATTTATTTTGGTCAAACCTTAATCCCCAAGATAAAACATGGTGGTCATAGGTTTGATCAACCTTAATTTCTGAAGTAAATATTTGAGAATTTAAACTGTTTCGAGCATAATTTACATAAGAACCAATGCCTCTATTTTTTCTTACCGCACTAAAACTGGTCGCGTCAAAACTAGTCTCCAATTCGTCAAAAATATAACTCCCTGAAATATCGAAGCGTTCTTTTTCTCTGATGTCAAAATAGCTGTTGATCCATTTGACAATGAAATTTGTTTTTGGACTAAAAGTAGCTGTTACAGCTGTGCCTAGGGTTTGGTAGGTGTCAATTTCCTGCCCCGTATAAGCCACTTGTAATCTTAATTGGGTATCTAAGGTGCCAAATTGAGTTTCTCTGTCTTGTGGAATCAATTTAAACTGTCCGAAATTGATATTTCCCAAAGCGCTTAAACTAAATTTACTAGAGAAATTATAAGCGTATAGCCACTGTGCATCGCCAAAATTTGGACTATAAATACCTTTATTATCTTGTTTATTTAAAACATTTGTATTGTTTTTGTACCGCAAGCCCATTAAAAAAAAGCTTTTTTTGGCGTTATTTTTTAAACTTAAAGCTGTACCTAAAAAACCTGTATTGAGCAAAACTTGGTTGCTATCGGGGCGTTCGTATTTCACATCTAAAACCGAAGAAAGTTTATCGCCGTAACGGGCTTCAAAACCTCCGGCCGAAAACTTAGCTTTACTCACTAAATCGCCATTAATAAAACTTAATCCTTCTTGTTGGGCATTTCTAATTAAAACTGGCCTACTAATTTCGACATCGTTTACATAAATTAGATTTTCATCAAAATTACCGCCCCTAACGCTATATTGATTGCTCAGTTCATTGTTGGTGGAAACACCTGGCAATGTTTTTAAAATAGATTCAAAATTACCAGAAACACTTGGTAATGAAATTAAATCGCTGATGTTTATGGTACTCGTATTGCTAAGTTGGTTTTGCCTATTGGTTACCGTAACTTGTTCTAATTCGTTGATGTTGATATTTAAAGTTACATTTTTAATGATCCTTATGCCTGTTTTTTCACTGATTTTCAACAATACAGCTTGATAGCCTAACAAATTAAATTTCAGGATAAAATTTGTGTTTTTTGAGTAAATGGTGTAGGTACCGGCTGTATCTGTTAAGGTAGAAACATTTTGTCCCAAAACAGAAACGGTCACCTTTTGTAGGGGTAATGCATCTGCGTCTAGTACCTTACCCGTTACCCTTACCATGAGTTGAGCATTTGCCGATGCTAAACTGAGCGATAGGATGAGGAGTAAAACAAAAGACCTGATCATGAGGCAATTAAACCGAAGATAAGTTGATGTTTATCTTGTTGAAATGGGCGATGGTTTGTATGGGGTCATTGGCTGCAAAAATTGCATTACCTGCAACTATAGCCGATGCACCAGCACGGATGACACTTTCCATATTTAGCTCATTAATGCCGCCATCTACTTCAATAATTAGCTTAGGATTTTTAAGCTCGGCCATTTGCTTAATGGCTTTAATTTTGGTTAAAGAATTAGGAATGAATTGCTGCCCACCGAAACCCGGATTTACAGACATAATTAAAACCAAATCCAAATCGGCAATTACATCTTGCAGAGCTTCAATTGGCGTATGCGGATTGAGCGCAACACCTGCTTTGCAACCTGTATTTTTTATCGATTGTATCACCCGATGTAAATGCGTACATGCTTCGTAATGAACCGTAATGATGTCTGCTCCTGCCGAAGCAAACTCTTCAATATATTTTTCGGGGTTTACAATCATTAAATGCACATCAAGCGGCTTTTTAGCATATTTTTTTACCGCTTTAAGCACAGGAAAGCCAAAAGAAATATTAGGTACAAAAACACCGTCCATGACATCGACATGTATCCATTCGGCTTGACTTTCGTTTAACATTTCTATCTCACGTTGCAGATTGGCAAAATCGGCCGAAAGTATAGAAGGAGCTATAATATGTTTCATTTTATGGAGGATTGAATTTTCCTGTCAACAACTGCAAGTTACAAAAATCATTTCAAATTAAGGATAGCGCAATCGTCAAAAAAAAATAGCCTTTTCAGTGATCTGAAAAGGCTATGATAAGGTTTCGACGTACGAATATGACCTAAATTTAATTAAGCTTGTGGAGCTGCAGGTTTTTCAGGTCTTGGCAACAAAACCTTACGAGAAAGTTTCATTTTACCTTGTTTATCTACATCTAACAATTTAACTTCAATTTTGTCGCCTTCTTTAAGCACCCCATCCATAGTTTCTAAACGTTCCCAAGAAATCTCAGAAATGTGTAGTAAACCATCTTTACCTGGCATAATCTCTACAAAAGCACCAAATGGCATGATAGATTTTACTTTACCTTGGTAAATTGCACCAATTTCTGGTTTAGCTGCAATGGCATTGATACGTGCAACGGCTGCATCAATTGCCGCTTTATTGTCTGCAAAAATTTCAACGATACCTTTGTTGCCCACCTCTTCGATAGAGATAGATGCGCCGGTTTCGCGTTGCATTTCTTGAATAATTTTACCACCTGGGCCAATTACCGCACCGATAAATTCTTTATCTATACTTAAAGAAACGATACGTGGCGCATGAGGTTTCAAATCTGCATTAGGCTGTGCAATGGTTTTCTTCATCTCGCCTAAAATATGTAAACGACCTTCTTTAGCTTGCAATAAAGCTTTGGTCAACACCTCGTAAGACAAGCCATTGATTTTCAAATCCATTTGACAAGCAACAATACCGTTTTCGGTACCCGTTACTTTAAAGTCCATGTCACCTAAATGATCTTCATCACCTAAAATATCTGAAAGAATAGCATACTTACCAGTTTTTTCATCGGTAATTAAACCCATCGCAATACCAGAAACTGGCGCTTTGATTTTGATACCTGCATCCATTAATGCTAAGGTACCAGCACAAACAGTTGCCATTGATGAAGAACCATTTGATTCTAAAATATCAGAAACGATACGAATGGTATATGGATTTTCTTCGCCTTGTGGCAATACTTTTTTCAATGAACGCATTGCTAAAGCACCGTGACCAATTTCTCTACGTCCTGCTCCTCTATTTGGTCTAACTTCACCAGTTGAGAAACCAGGGAAATTATAGTGTAATAAAAATTTATTGTAACCATTAAAGAAAGCACCATCAATCATTTGCTCATCGTCTTTGCTACCTAAGGTAACTGATGTTAATGATTGCGTTTCGCCACGCGTAAATACCGCCGAACCGTGTGCTGCAGGCAAATAACCTACTTCGCTCCAAATAGGACGAATTTGTGTGGTAGAGCGACCGTCTAAACGAATACCTTCATCTAACAATAAGTTTCTGATGGCATCATATTGAACATCATGGTAATAATGTTTAGCCATTGCTTTTGTCAAATCAGCTGTATCTTCTGGCAATGCGGCTAAAAATTCATTTACAATCGCTGTAAATGCCTCTTTGCGTTCATCTTTATTGCTTCCAGATTTTGCCACTGCATACACTTTATCGTAAGTTGCGGCAAATACTTTTGCTCTCAAATCAGCGTCGTGGTCTTCGTGGTTGTATTCGCGTTTTACAGATTTACCTGTAGCTTCGGTTAATTCTAATTGAACAGCACATTGTTTTTTGATGGCATCATGCGCAAATTTCAAAGCTTCCACCATTTCATCCTCTTGTATCTCGTCGCACTCGCCTTCCACCATGCCTATATCATGTGCCGAACCGGCCACCATAAACTCTAAAGTTGCACGTTCTAAATCGCTAGCAAATGGGTTAATTACCAATTTACCATCAATTTTAGCTACACGTACTTCAGATATTGGACCATTGAAAGGAATATCAGAAACTGCTAAAGCGGCCGAGGCTGCTAAACCTGCCAAACAATCTGGCATGATATTTTTATCCGCAGAAATTAATGAAATCATTACTTGTGTATCCGAGTGGTAATCACTTGGAAACATTGGACGCAAAGCCCTGTCTACCAAACGAGAGATTAACACCTCGTAATCAGATAATCTTGCTTCTCGACGTAAAAAACCACCTGGAATACGGCCAGTTGCCGCATATTTCTCTTGATAATCTACCGATAAAGGTAAAAAATCTGTCCCTGGTTTTGCACCCACTGTAGATACTACTGTTGCTAACAACATGGTATCTCCCATTTTAACTACAACAGCACCATCAGCTTGTTTAGCTAATTTACCTGTTTCAATTTCTACAATTCTTCCATCGCCCAAATCGAACGATTTTTTTATTACATTCATTTAATCATTGTTGTGGCCTATTTTTCCTCTTTTAATAGACCTTGTTTATATATTTTTTTTGAGTATTAAATTAAAAAAGCCACTCTAAAAGAATGGCTTTTATTGACATTAAACCGATTTAATGATATCTCTAAGCTGTAAAGCTTTGATAATAGCACGGTAACGATTAATATCTTTTTTAAATAGATACGCCAAAATACCGCGGCGTTTACCTACTAATTTTTGAAGTGATAACTGTGTAGAGAAATCTTTACGATTTTTCTTTAAGTGTTCTGTTAAGTGCGCAATACGGTATGTAAATAACGCTACTTGACCTTCTGCAGAACCAGTGTTGGTTGCTACTTCGCCGTGTTTTTTAAAAATTTCGGCTTTGTTTTCTTTACTTAAATACATTCTTGAATGATACTAAAGTGTGTACAATTAATTAATTGGCACAAAGATAAGGTAAGTTTCTATGATAAACAA
>CANHHZ010000149.1 GCA_947460275.1 Sphingobacteriaceae bacterium
AAAGAAGGATTTGATCAATTAATTTGGACAGATGCTAAAACACATAGCTTTGTTGAAGAATCTGGCGCAGCCAACTTAATGTTTGTAATTGATGGTAAAATTATTACTGCTTCTCTTGGCGACACCATTTTAAATGGCGTAACCCGCAATACCATTCTTACCTTAGCCAAAAACGCTGGTATTGTTGTCGAAGAAAGAAAAGTAAGTATAAATGAGGTTATAGAAGGCATTAGCAATGGAAAGTTAACTGAAGCTTTTGCAGTTGGTACGGCTGCCACGGTTACCCAAATTGGAGAAATAGGCTACGAAGGAAAAGTCTATACCTTAACAGACCCAAACACAAGAACCATATCTACAAGTATTGCAAAGCAACTAAACGACATTCGTTACGGCTTAACTCCAGATGAATTTGGATGGAACTGGAAAATTTAATCTTTAAATTAAAAAGCGCTCCAATCAAAGCACTATTCTGTTAATTTATTCTTAGTTACCTTTTTGTTTTCTTAGGATTTTTAAGGTTCTTAAAGCCTATTTTAATTTTTTCAAACCGCTTAATTTGGCGGTCAATTTCGGTTTCTTTTCGAGGTGTAACCCCAATACTATATTTGATGCCTTGAAACAAAGTTTTCCAAATAAAATTAAAAAAAGAAGCTGTAGAAATGCGTTCAAAATAAATGGGAGCAAGCGTAAATCTTCCACCATCGCTGGGATTATCGGCATGGATAACCAAGGCATTAGCCAACATCGACAAAAAACCCTGTTTGACCAACAAATCTTTACCATCTTCCTTTTTTAACAAGGCAATAGACAAATCGTTGTACCTAAAAACCAGGTTTCCTTTAGCAAAATTTTGATTAGCCTTAATGGTAAAAGTTAATTTTTTAATGTTGCCTCTATTTACCCGCAACATGCCTAAAGGTTTAGTAATTTGGTTAAGCTTTCTACCATCCAATTTGGTTAATGTTCCATTATAATCAAATGCACCCAAGGGCGAGCCTAAGTTGAACTTAAAATCAACAATCAATTTACCTTGGCCCATCACATAACTTATCAAATTGGCCTCCATAATTGGGCTTTTCTGTTTGAGTTGGTCAAAATTAGTAATATTACTTACCGTACCCGAAGTATGCTGAAAGGTAATCTTGCCTTTTTGCTTGCTATCCCTGTCAAATTCAGCGTAGCTCACGTTGATGTTGGTTAACTTTATTTTACGGATATTGAGCTTTACATTGAGTTTTTGCAACAGTTGATGTGGAAAACGACCAGTTTTATCGCTTTTATGGGCGGCATAACTGTTGTCATTAAAAACTTCGATTTTACCATCGGTAATGTCCATTTTATTAGCGATGACATCGCGTTTCTGAAGATAAGCTGGTAAATTTAAACCAAACAGACTTATTTTATGCAACTGGATAAAATACCGATCACTGGCATAGCCATTTACTTTAAGAAAATCAGTTTCACTATAACGAGGCATCAGCTCAAATTTTTTGATGTTTACTTTTCCGCTAGATGCGGTAAAATCAAAATTACTTACATTGATATGGTACATGCTATCTGGAGTGGCGTAGCTATAATTGTTAAAATTGATATTAATGTCTTTCAACAAATACAACCGCGAGGTGTCTTCTGAAGAAGACGAATCTATAAGCCAATCGGTTAGTTTTACATTGAGGTGGTTCAAGGAGTCTACGTCTTTTAACTTTAAATTATTATTTACATACTTTAATCGAGCATTTCTAAAATCAACAGTTGCTACCCTTAAAGACTTAAACCACTTCGAAATATAATGATATGGGGATTGACGTGGGCGTGGTGGCCGGTTTTCGTTAAACTCAAAGTGCTTGTTGACAAGCGTTATTTCGGGTTTATCAAACAACAATAAATCAATAATTATTTTCTGGTGAATGAGCAATTCATAGAGCTGAAAATTTTGAA
Source organism: Sphingobacteriaceae bacterium (assembly GCA_947460275.1). Taxonomy (GTDB): domain Bacteria; phylum Bacteroidota; class Bacteroidia; order Sphingobacteriales; family Sphingobacteriaceae; genus Pedobacter. The sequence goes on from CANHHZ010000149.1 coordinate 1,939, forward strand.
TTTCAACTTGTTTTAAGCGAATGTAATACAGATTATTTGGCGCTTTTTTTTGCCTAATGAGTTTTTGATAAACAGCATCGTTGGGTAGTATTTTTACATTACTAAGAGTGATTTTACCCAAAATTAAATTGGTGTGTAAATCAGAGAAATCTACTTTATACAAGCCATTTGTAGCTTGTAATACGAGGCTTTTAAATTTCTCCTGTATTAAGGGTTTAAATTTAACGTTAAGATACCAAGTAGCTGCTAGCGCAACTATACCCAAAGCAAGCAAAAAAACTAAAAACCATTTTAAAAACTTGTTTCTTGGGTAAAATTGAAAACTCATAAAGGCATAGTAAGTTGTAACACAATATTAGTTTTATCTGCAAATGAATAATAACATTAACATTCTTCTTTAACAAATAAACTCGTTTTTTAAGCAGAGCACCATTTAACTCATCAACCATACAATTTGAAACGTATTTTGTTTCCTGATTGTAAAGACCATTTTTTTTGACGCTGACAATTTGTCATTTTTTGAATTAAATTTAGTACTTTTGTAGCCCCATAATTTATAAAAAATTAATGACTGATTTGCACTTAAACGATAAAACACACGACGAAACTCGTCAAGGAGAAGCACTTGTGGTAGCAGATAAAAAAGGCGACGGAAGAAAACTATACATTGAGAGCTATGGTTGTCAGATGAATTTTGCAGATAGCGAAATTGTAGCGTCAATTTTAGCCGAAACTGGCTTTGAAACCACTAGCGATTACCATCAAGCAGATGTAATTTTTATCAACACTTGTTCCATTCGCGAAAATGCCGAACAACGTGTGCGCAACCGTCTTTCTCAATTTGGGGTAGAGAAAAGAAGAAACCCAAAACTTATCGTTGGCGTTTTAGGCTGCATGGCCGAACGCTTAAAAGCTAAATTTTTGGAAGAAGAAAAATTAGTTGATGTAGTTGTTGGACCAGATGCCTACCGCGATTTGCCCAGCTTAATTGGCCAGGTAGAGGAAGGACACAAAGCAGTAAATGTAATTTTATCTAGAGAAGAAACTTATGCCGACATTAGTCCGGTACGCTTAAACAGTAACGGTATTACAGCATTTATTTCAATAACAAGGGGATGCGACAACATGTGCTCTTTTTGCGTAGTGCCATTTACACGTGGCAGGGAGCGTAGTAGAGACCCAAAATCTATAATTGACGAAGCCAAAGAATTATTTGAAAATGGCTATCGCGAAGTAACCTTGCTTGGACAAAACGTAGACTCGTATTTATGGAACCCAAGCAAAGGTGAAAAAGTAATTGTTGATGATTTGAAAGACGAAATGAATACCCTCACTGGCGATGCGCTATTAGACGCGTTAGTGAATAAAAACGAATTGCCAGAGAAGCGATCAAAAGAAGATGAACTTCATTTAGATTCGGTTAATTTTGCGCAATTGTTGGCTATGGTAGCCAATATCAATCAAAATTTACGTGTACGCTTCTCCACATCCCACCCTAAAGATATTACCGACGAAGTTTTATATACCATTGCCAAGTATGAAAATATTTGTAACTATATTCACTTGCCGGTTCAGTCTGGAAATTCGAGAATTTTGGCTTTGATGAACCGCACTTATACCCGCGAATGGTATATGAATAGAATTGATGCTATTCGTCGTATTATTCCTGGCTGTGCAATTTCTTCGGATATTATAGCGGGTTTCTGCACAGAAACAGAAGAAGAACACCAAGATACATTGCGTATTATGGATTATGCAAGATTTAATTTTGCCTACACTTTTTCTTACTCTGAACGCCCCGGAACTTTAGCCGCTAGGAAATATAAAGATGATGTTCCAGAAGATGTAAAGGCAAAACGACTAGCCGAAATTTTTAAAAAACAACAGGAAGACTCCCTAGCCTGTTTACAAGAATTTTTAGGAAAAACTGTTAAAATATTAATTGAAGGTTATTCTAAAAAATCAGACAAAGAATTTAGAGGCCGTAATGATGAAAATGCGATGGTTGTTTTTCCAATAGTAGAAAATGTAAAACCTGGCGACTATGTAAATGTTTATATAGAGAAATGCACTTCGGCTACGCTAATTGGAACAATAGTTAAAGATTAACGAGCAAGTAATAAAGAGTAAGGATTAGCAACATGTCTAAACACTAAATACTAAATGGAAATACAAGACATAAAAAATAGATTTGGAATTATAGGAGGTTCGCCGTTACTAAACCGAGCTATAGATATAGCCAGACAAGTTGCTCCTACAGATATGTCGGTTTTAATAACAGGCGAAAGCGGGAGCGGCAAGGAAGTGTTTTCACAAATTATTCATCAGCTAAGCGCCCGCAAGCACGGTACTTTCATTGCGGTAAATTGCGGGGCTATTCCAGAAGGAACTATTGATTCGGAATTATTTGGTCACGAAAAAGGTTCTTTTACTGGAGCGCATGAAGCAAGAAAAGGCTATTTTGAAGTAGCCAATGGCGGTACCATTTTTTTAGACGAAGTGGCCGAATTACCCGTGGGCACCCAGGCCCGTTTGTTGCGTATTTTAGAAAGCGGCGAATATTTACGCGTTGGTTCATCAAAAGTACAAAAAACAGACGTACGAATTGTTGCAGCCACAAATGTTGACGTGTACGACCGTGTAAAATCAGGCAAATTTAGGGAAGATCTATATTACCGATTAAATACGGTGCCTTTGTGCATTCCCGCCTTACATGAGCGAAAAGAAGATATTTACTTACTTTTTCGCAAATTTTCTGCAGATTTTAGCGACAAATACCGAAGTCCGGGCATCCAATTAGAGCCCCAAGCCATACAAATGCTCAGCAACTACAGCTGGCCAGGAAATGTTAGGCAATTAAAAAATATTGCCGAGCAAATTTGTGTGCTCGAAAAAAATAGAAATGTATCAGCACAGGCTTTGTTAAACTATATTCCGAACGAGCAGGCCAATAATTTGCCAATGGCGATAAATGGCAAGAATAAAGAAGATTTTTCAGAACGAGATATTTTGTATAAAGTACTTTTCGATATGAAAAAAGACATGATGGAGCTCAAAAAATTAGTCGCAGAAATTATACAAAACGGGGGCAATACAGCTCATATTGTTGCAGATAATCCTCAATACATCAATCAACTTTATCAGGATATAGATTTGCCTTTAAACGCCGAACCTAAACTTACCATTAAACACCCGCAACCGCACACTACAGGAGATTACAATTATGCGCAGGATGCTGAAGAGGTGGAAGAATCCTTATCTTTAGTAGATAAAGAATCAGACTTGATAAAAAAGGCATTAAAAAAACATAAAGGTAAACGAAA
>CANHHZ010000150.1 GCA_947460275.1 Sphingobacteriaceae bacterium
ATGTTGGGATAGCTTTTGGTGGCGTGTTCTATTTTTATCACGTGGCGGCCGCTCGGCTTAGAAAATTTAAAGCTAAAATTTACCGTTGGGTTATCATCGTCAACATCCTCTACGCGTTCCATCTTATCCAAGGCTTTCATTCTAGATTGGGCCATTTTGGCTTTACTTGCTTTGGCCTTGAAACGTTCGATTAAGCGTTCTTCCTGCTTAATTTTGGCTTGTTGGTTTTTAAATTCGCCTTTTTGAATTTCGCCACGCAAAGCTTTTTCTTCTAAATAGAAAGAATAATTACCTGCATAAACCGTTAATTTTCCTTTGCGAGATTCGACAGTTTTGCGTACAATTTTATCTAAGAAATACCTATCGTGAGATACAATGACAATCGCACCTTCGAAACCACCTAAATAGTTTTCTAACCATTTGATGGAAGGTAAATCCATGTGGTTGGTTGGCTCATCGAGCAATAAAATATCTGGGGTTTGCAATAAAATTTTAGCCAACATTACCCGCATACGCCAACCTCCCGAAAAGGTGTTTAGCGGACGGTGCTGGTCTTGTGTGCTGAAACCTAGACCAGCTAAAATTTCGTTGGCTCGGTATTCAATATTGTAGCCGTCTAAGGCTTCAAACTCTTGTTGTTTATCGCTTAATTTGTTTAAAACTTCTTCGCTGTAATCCGTTTCTATTTGCCTTAAAAGTTCTTCAATTTCATCGTGCAATTGGTTTTGGCGCTCAAAAGCTTCCATCGCTACATGCAAAATGCTGTGGTGCGAATCGTAAGAAAGTAAATCTTGGTTTAAGTAACCAATTTTTAAATCTTTGGCCATGGATATTGTGCCGGAAGAAGGAGCGTATTCGCCAACAATAATTTTTAGTAAAGTAGACTTTCCGGTACCGTTTGCACCGATTAGTCCAACTCTATCGCCTGGTTTTATGTGCCAGTTGGCTTCGTCGTACAAGGCTCTAGAGCCAATTAAGAAGGTTAAGTCGTTTATAGAAATCATTTCGGGTGCAAAAGTACGGTTTTTTTAGTATTTAGTGAGGAGTATTTAGTAGTTCGTATTTAGTAGTTAGATAGACTTACGACTTACGACTTCTGACTTCCGTCTTCCGACTTTATTTTTTATCTTCGTGGCATGTACCAACTCATTAAACCCCTTTTTTTTAAATTCGACCCAGAAAATGTGCATCACTTTGTGGTTACAGGCTTGCAATGGTTTCACCGTTATTTTCCCTTTGGAAAAAAAATTTTACGTGCCACCTACAGCATAGCCGATGAGCAATTAACCCGCGAAGTTTTTGGAATTAAATTTAAAAATCCGGTAGGACTAGCTGCAGGTTTTGATAAAAATGGCGAATACATTGCTGCATTAAGCGATTTGGGTTTTGGTTTTATCGAAGTGGGAACTGTAACTCCTTTACCACAACCGGGTAACGAAAAACCCCGCATGTTTAGGTTAAAAGAAGATGAAGCTATCATTAACCGCATGGGATTTAACAACAAAGGAGTTGAGGTGATGGCCGAACGTTTGCGCTCATTAAAAGCACAAGCGCCTTCGATTGTAATAGGAGGGAATATTGGAAAAAACAAAGTTACGCCAAACGAAAATGCTGTAAACGATTATGTGATTTGTTTTGATCAGCTTTTTGGTGTGGTAGATTACTTTGTGGTCAACGTAAGTTCGCCCAATACACCAGGTTTACGTGAACTGCAAGAAAAAGAACCGTTAAAAGCATTGCTAAACACTTTGCAACAACGTAATTTTAAAAATAATATTTCTCGACCAATTTTATTGAAAATAGCTCCTGATTTGACCAATGAGCAATTGGATGACATTGTAGAGATTGTAAAAGAAACCGGTATTGCAGGGGTTATCGCTACCAATACGACCATTGATAGAAACGGTTTACACCACAAGCATCAAACCGAAATGGGTGGTTTAAGCGGTAAACCGCTAACGCAACGCAGTACCGAAGTTATCCGTTATTTGGCTCAAAAAGCTAACCATTCTTTCCCAATTATTGGGGTAGGTGGTATACATTCGGCACAAGATGCCAAAGACAAAATTGCTGCTGGCGCTAGCTTGGTGCAGCTTTACACTGGGTTTATCTACGAAGGTCCGGGTTTAATTAAAAGAATTTGTAAGGCGTTATAAATATTTGACCTTTACGAGGTCTTGTGTTTTGCCAAAAATTACTTCCTAGTTTTTTGCTTTTTCAATCCCTAAGGAATTACATATTTATAACCTTATGCGTTTGGAGATACGACTCAAGGGGGTCGAAAATCATGTTTGGTTTGTTTTATAGATATTAGACCTTTACGAGGTCTTGTGTTTTGCCAAAAATCACTTCCTAGTTTCTTGCTTTTTCAATCCCGAAGGGATTACATATTTTTAGCCTTATGTGTTTGGTGATACGACCCAAGGGGGTCGAATATTATGTTTGGTTTTATAGATATTAGACCTCTACGAGGTCTTTGGCTTTTGTCAAACGTTTTAGTTAGGAATAGAAATAGCATTTTATCTAATCCATTCGAATAAATATTCTTCTTTATAGTCGATTTTAAATTTCGTTAAAAACGATAGGTATTCTTCTTGAAATGTTTTGTTTTTATGGTGTGTTTTTTGCTTTTGTATGTAGTTAATAACACGATCTAAAGCGGAGTGACTGTATGAGAATGCACCGTATCCTGATTGCCATTCAAATTTACCATTCACAAACTTTTTTTCATTTATAAATGAATTGCTAGATTTTTTAATTTCTCTTACTAAATCCGACAAACAACAAGATGGTTTCATACCTATCAATAAATGAATATGGTCTGGCATTCCATTGATAGCCAGTAATTTTTGCTCTTTATTTTGTACTATTCCGGTAATGTATTTGTACAATTCATCTTCCCAAATATTTGTAATCAAATTTCTTCTGCCCTTTACAGCAAAAACGATTTGAATATAAATCTGTGAAAATGTTCCAGGGTTTATCGTTTTTTTCATAGGAGTTTAAAGGTAAATGGACTACAAAATACAACAATAAAGAATTATACCAAAGCAAAAGCTATGTTATCTATTGTAAATGATGATTTTGGTTATGACATATAAAAAAGCGAAAAATTATTTCTTGTGTTTTGCCAAGTTTTGTTCTACTCTAAATTGTACAATTTTGGTGATCAACGCCAAGGGTAGGGGTTGGTTTAAAGGAAATTGTATGGCTCCTTTTGAGGTTTTGTAAGGCGCAAGCTCTTCAGCAAATGTGATGATGGCTAGTGGAGCAGGATAAAACCCGATATGGTTTTTATAAGCTGCAAAATGAACCAAGTTACCATTGAGCACAAAAGTAGGCATGCCATATTTTATGGCTTCTGTAGCATTTGGTGCGGTAGCTTGTATGGTTTTGCGTATTTCTTGTAAAACAGTTTGTATAGGTGTAGGGAATGTTCCTATATATTTGTCGGTGTTTTTGGGTGTTGTGCTTTGCATACATTTAAGATTTTATGCAATTAAATATAAAAAGTATAAAGCATAAAAAAGCATCCCGAACTTTCGGGATGCTTAATTTTTTTAAAGAAATTAAAAGCTTATGAGGCTTTAGCTTCTAATTGAGCTAAAACAGCATTGTTTTTAGCCAATTGATCTTTAGTAGATTGTTTAGAACGGCTTCCCAATTCTATGTTTGTAGCCAACTTTAAGTTTTTCACTTCTAAGCGAGAAACTGTTTTGTTGTATCTGTCTTTTCTTTTTAATCTTGTTACTGCCATGATAATGCGTTTTTTCTTTTTTTATTAAAACCTGAGGTCGAGAGCGGATTCGAACCGCTGTACAAGGTTTTGCAGACCTCTGCCTAGCCACTCGGCCACTCGACCTTTTAAATTCAAGGTTGCAAAAATAACAATTATATGTGAGTATGCAAGCCGATTGTTTTAATATTTTAATTTATTTCGTGGTTCGGCTGAGTTCACTACAAAAAATAGCTGCCGATACGGCAACATTCAACGATTCGGCTTGGCCAAAGCGTGGTATGGTTACAGGGATGTTGATTTTTTCTATCAAATGATTGTTAATTCCATGACCTTCGTTGCCCAATAAAATTAGGCCTTCGTTGCCCCAATTTGTTTCGTAAATGTTTTTTCCTTCAAGCAATGCGCCAAAAATCGGAAGCTTTACCGCGTTAAAAAAAGCAATTAGGTCGGTGTAAACCACATTTACCCTGCACAAAGAACCCATGGTAGATTGTACTGTTTTTGGATTGTAAGCTTCCACGGTAGTTGTAGAGCAAATTACATTTTTAATCCCAAACCAGTCGGCGGTGCGTATAATGGTACCCAAGTTGCCCGGATCTTGAATGTCGTCTAAAACCAACGAGAAACAGTTTTGTAGTTTTTTGAAATCTAAAGGCTCTGCTGCCGGAATATGTACGAGGGCTAAAATTCCCTGTGGTGTTTGTAATGTACTAATCTTATTTAATTCGGCGTTGTTTACTTCAAATAACTTTATATTTGCATTGTTCTTGGGCAACAAAGAAGCGTAGGGCGCTGTGTAATAGATGCTATGTAGTTGATAGCTTGAATTTATAAACTCTAAAATAGATTTTATACCTTCAATAATAAATATTCCACGCTCTTTGCGGCACTTTTTTTGTTGTAAAGATTTTATAAAACTGATTTGAGATTTTGAAAGCATACAAGTATAACTATAAACAGCAGGTACAATTTATTGCAATATTACTATTTATTCTGGTTTTTATAGCAGGGTGCGCTTCAACAAAGTACATCGAAAGCTATCAATCTATTGTAAAAAAAGTAAAAATAGACAGTATAGACAAGCAATTTGAAGAGCAAGCTTACCAGTATGTGCAGAAAGACATTAGGCCAACCAATGGTTTTGGCATAAATGTAGCACTTTACAATCTTTTTAACACCAAAAATGGCAAGTACAAAACCAGTAAAATAAAGCCTCTAGGTTCTCCTCCACCAATTCTAGATAGTACTTTAGTTGAAATTTCTCGCAATCAGATTGAAAAATTTTTAAAAAGCAAAGGTTTTTTTAAAGCAAAGGTAGAAGCAGAGATTAACGTAAAACATAAAGTTGCTCAACTAAGGTTTTTGGCTAAGCCTGGCCCTGCTTTTTTTGTCAATAAAATAGATTATAAGATTGAAGACACCACTTTAAAGGCGCTTTATTTTAGTCGTAAACCTAGTTTTACCAATTTACATGAAGAGATGCGTTATGATGAGGATTCG
>CANHHZ010000151.1 GCA_947460275.1 Sphingobacteriaceae bacterium
GAACGCCCGCAAGTACAAGAGCGTTTAACCATGCAAATTGCCGATGAACTTAAAAAAGCACTAGGTACAGCGCATGTGGCGGTTATTATAGATGCCGATCATCATTGCGTAAGTTCTAGAGGCATTAGAGATGTAAACAGCTCTACGCTAACGGCAAGTTACCATGGCGATTTTTTGAAAGCAGAAGTTAGAAACGAATTTTTAAAACACATTGGATAATGGAATTTTCAGGTAAAAATATATTGGTAGTTGGCGGCAGTTCGGGTATTGGTTTGGCCTTGGTAAAAGATGTTTTGGCAAAAGGGGCCAACGTATTTGTAGTATCGAGAACGGTAAGCGATGAATGGCCTGCCACTGTAAATTACCAAGCTGCAGATGTTTTAGAAGATTTAAGTGCACTTAAAACCTTTTTGCCTGCACAGCTACACGGTTTGGTGTATGCGGTTGGCAATATCAACTTAAAACCTTTTAGCCGATTTACCGCACAAGATTTTTTAAAAGATTACCAATTAAATGTGGTGGGCGCTGCTATGACGGTACAACAGGCTTTACCTGCACTTAAAGCAGCGGGCAATGCTTCGGTCGTATTTTTAAGTACGGTTGCATCAAAAATTGGGATGAGCTATCACGCCAGTACTGCTGCTGCAAAAAGTGGCGTAGAGGGTTTAAGCTTATCACTTGCGGCAGAATTCGCTCCTCAGCACATTAGATTTAATGTCATTGCACCTTCGTTAACAGATACGCCATTGGCACAAAATTTATTAAATACACCCGAAAAACGCGAAGCTAGTGCCAAAAGGCATCCGTTAGGCAGCGTTGGCAAAGCCGATGAGATTGCTGCTGCCATTTCGTTTTTGCTAAGCGAAAAGAGCAATTGGATGACCGCCCAAGTGATTGGTATGGATGGTGGTATGGGTAGCATTAAAATGATGTAAATTTTAAATTTTATTGATATAGTCTCATGAAATCCTATCAACTGGTGGAGCAACTGTTAAAAATGGTTGAAAAATTTGAAAGTCAAACTGATGCCAATGAGATGCAATTGCCCAATTTTGTTGGGTTTTTAAATGCTCAATTACAGCACAATACAGCAACGGCTGCAAACGACGTTCGTTTTGGTCAAAAAGAAGAAGAGGCAAAAGCACTCGCCCACCAGCTCGACAACAGCATCGCTCGGTTGTTTGTGTACATGAGTAGGTACGCCAAATCATATATCAAAAAAGCATTAGCAGATAGTTTGCTACAAACCCCCGAAGATTTTACTTGTTTAGCTATTTTATTAACCAATGAAAGCTTGTCTAAAACGGAGTTAATACATCGCAATTTGCAAGAAAAAACATCGGGTGCCGAAGTAATTAAACGTCTTTTGGCTGTAAACTTAATTCACCAGTGGGATGATGAAAATGATAAAAGAGGAAAACTTTTGTCGATTACCGAAAAGGGAAAAACCTTACTTTATCAAATTTTTAACGATATGAACCACGTAGGTAAAATAGTTTCGGGTAATTTAACTACCACAGAAAAACATACCTTACATTATTTGTTGCAAAAATTAGAGACTTTTCACTACGATTTGTATACCCAAAAAAGTATCCGCACAAAACAAGATATTTTTGAGATTACCACACAGTTAGAAAAAAAATAACCTTAACCTTTTATTTTTTACAGCTCTTTGTTGTATTGTATTGGCGATAAAAAATGCAACAACAAGGTTCTGGCGTACCTAAAATTAAATGTAAAAAGTACAATTACAGGAGAAATAGTTGTGCCAATGATCCACCATTGATCTTTTTCGCCAAAAAAATAAAACGCCAAAATTCCTGCGTTTACCAATTCGGCGACCATCAAAACATAGCTTACATACATGGCTGCCCAAAAAAAGCCTGGCTCTATTTCATACTTCAATCCGCAATGCGAACAGGTTTCGTTCATTTTTGCATAGTTGAGGCTAAACATAGAATTTGGATAAATATTGCCTTGGCGACAGCGTGGACATTTATGGTTGATAACGGCTTGGAGCTTTGTCATATGAAGTTGAAAATATAATAAATCGGCTATAAAAATAATACAAATCTATGTTTTTATAGCCGATACTTAGCGTAGATTATTTTAATGTCGAAGGGCAAACAAAATCGGTGAGTTCAAAACCTTCTGTTTCTTTGATTGCACTAAAACCACCATTTACATTGATCAGATTATTGTAAGCTCTAGCACGTAAAGTAGAGGCAAAAATCATTGAACGGTAACCGCCAGCACAATGTACATAATAGGTTTTATTTTTGTCAATTTCGGCTAAATGGTCATTAATGTAATCAAGCGGGATGTTTATAGCACCATTGATATGCTCGCTATCAAATTCGTTGTGTTTGCGTACATCTAAAATATGGACCTCTTTTTTTGCGCAAATTTTTGCAAGTTCTGCCGGGCTAACGGTAGGGATATAGTCTACCTCCTTGCCTGCGTTTTTCCAAGCTTCAAATCCGCCCTCTAAGTAACCAATGGTGTAATCGTAGCCAACTCTTGCCAGTCTGGTAATCACTTCTTTTTCTCTGCCTGGTTCGGTTACCAATAAAATTTGTTGTTTAATGTCTGGTATCATGGCGCCAACCCATGGCGCAAAACTGCCGTCAATGCCAATGTTTATAGCGTTTGGAATAAATCCTTTGGCGAAATCTTCTGGTGCTCTGGTGTCTAATACAAGGGCTCCAGTTTCGGTGGCGGCTGTTTCAAATGCCACTGGCGATAAACTGTGCTGACCACGAGATAATACGTCGTCGATACGGTCGTAACCTTCAATATTCATCATTACATTTAAAGGGAAGTAACTTGGTGGAGGCAACAATCCGTCGGTGACTTCTTTAATGAACTCTTCTTTTGTCATATTTGCCCGCAAAGCATAATTGGTTTTTTTCTGGTTCCCCAACAAATCAGTTGTTTCTTTGCTCATATTTTTTCCGCAGGCGCTTCCGGCGCCATGTGCTGGATAAACCATTACATCATCTGCTAAAGGCATAATCTTATTCCTTAGCGAATCGTACAAATAGCCAGCCAACAACTCAGGTGTTAAATCTGTGGCCACTTTTTGCGCTAAATCTGGTCTGCCTACATCTCCTATAAATAGGGTATCTCCAGAAAACAAAGCAGTTTCTTTGCCGTTTTCATCCCTTAATAAAAAACAAGTACTTTCCATGGTATGCCCCGGCGTGTGTAGTACTTTGATGCTTATTTTGCCCAATTTTAATATTTCGCCATCTTTGGCCGAGTAAAAATCAAAAGTTGGTTTGGCATTTGGTCCGTAAACGATTTGTGCTCCAGTTTTTTCGGCCAAATCTAAATGTCCTGATACAAAATCTGCATGAAAATGTGTTTCAAGTACAAATTTGATTTTTGCATTACTTTTTTCTGCCTTAGTAATGTAAGGCTGTACCTCTCTTAAAGGGTCAATAATTGCTGCTTCACCATTACTTTCGATGTAGTATGCACCTTGTGCCAAACATCCGGTATAAATTTGTTCAATAACCATAACTCTGTTTTTATTATGCAAAGTTTGGTAATTTAATATCCAGTTGCAGTGACTTAGGTCACTTAACATAAATTAATTCCCTGAACTTGATTAGCTAAGGGTTAGGCCTAGCTTTTTAAATACTCAATGTGGTTTCTAAAGAGTTTCACCAAACCTTTTTGCTCCATTTTTTTTAATAATCTTGAAATTACTTCTCTAGAGGAATTCAAGTCGTTGGCAATTTGACTGTGGGTAATGACAAGTTCTCGGTTTTTCAATTCTCGGTATTGTTTGTCTAAATAAAATTCTAACCGCTCATCCATCGCCTTAAAGGCAATGTTGTCTATTACCTGAAGCAATTCTTCAAAACGTGTGCGGTAGGTTTCTAAAACAAAATAATACCATGTCTTGTGGTTCTTCATCAAGCTGTCCATTAGTCCAATTGGAATGGTTAAAACTGTGCTTTTTTCAACTGCTTTTGCCATAATTTGACTTTTTTCTTGCTTTGTCGCACAAATTAATGAGAGTGCACACGCATGGCCTGGGTTTAAGTAATACATGAAAAATTCTTGGCCTTCATCTCCCTCTCGGTATAATTTTACCATTCCTTCGGTAATTAGCATGGTAGAGCGCATATTTTGCCCAGTTTGCATTAGGATTTCTCCTTCATCAAAGGTTTTTAATACGCCATTTTGCATAAGTTGCTCTTTTAAGCCAGCTTCAAACTGAGGAAATAGGTTTTGTAGGTAATTGGCAACAGTATTATTTTCTTCCATGATCTAAAAATTAATTAAAGATAAGGTAGTTCTTCTAATTAAATGAAATGCTGCTGTAAATTTATGAGTTAAGGACGCTAACTTTGCTTGCTTAGCTTATTGTCGTTTCGGTTTAAATTATACAAAACCGTTGCTAATGTTTTAAATTACTTCAAGCCCTCGAAATGTTTGAAATTCTTTTGATAATTTCTATACAAGCTCTACTATTATGGTATGGACATTTCCAAAATCCAGCCTTATCTTGTTGTTTCATTAAAGAATAATCACTGTTTAAGCCCCAAAACCACTCACCATTTTTGGTGTCTACTAGATGATTTTTAATAAAAGACCAGGTTTTTAAACTATTTGTTAAATAAGTTTCATCTTTACTAATTTGCCAGGCGTTAAAAAAGCCTACCATGGCTTCGGCTTGTGGCCACCAGTGTATTTCTTTGGTCAAATGTTGGTTGATAGGATCAAATTCATACCATAGCGCTCTATCGTCATTCAATCCTTTTGTTGAGGCCTTAGTAATTTGAAGGGCAATGGCCTTAAAATCTTCAATTTGCTGTTTACAATTGATGCTTTCTGCAGCTTCTAACAATAACCAAGCCGCTTCAATATCGTGTCCAAAAGAAATAGAAGTTGATTTAATTTGCCATTTTTCATTAAAAAATAAGTTTAAATGGCTATTTATAGGGTTAATGATGTGTTGCTTGAAATTATTTAAAAGTTGATCAATGGCTCGCTCAAGTTGTTCGTTCTTCCAAATGGTATATAAATTTGCATAAGCTTCTATGATATGCAAATGCGTGTTCATGCTTTTTTTTTCGTTTTGATCTTTATCACTAAGGCGTAAATCTTCAATAGGACTCCAGCTTTGTGTAAATGCCTCTAAATAACCAGTGTTGATGGGGTCAAAACTATGTTTTTCTA
>CANHHZ010000152.1 GCA_947460275.1 Sphingobacteriaceae bacterium
ATAGGCTTGCTAACAGGTTTTTTTTCGAATGTTTTCTGTGGCGTTTTCATTTCACAAAATTATTAAATAAGTAGCTAAAGTTTAAACGATATAATAAAATTACACAAAATATTTTTCAATAGAAAAGAAGCCTGTTTTTAGGCGAATTTGCGTTTTCAAAATTAAAAATAAATGGGTATTCAAAATGGGTTTTACTTTTTTATTTCTACGAAAATTACTTTTTAATTTTAAAATACATTTTTTTGATTGTCTTAAAATAAAAAAAAAGCGTCCCGATGACTTGGGACGCTTTTTACACACAAATGAAACATGAATTGAACTATTTTATGTTAGGATAAAATAGGTTGTTCAATTCTTTAAGAACTTTTTTCGATGGCAATGAGTTTATCAATCCATCTTTGCAAATAACAAATACCGCTTTAAATGGTTTTTTTTAAAAATTAATAATTAATCACCTGCTCTTCTAGTTCTGCGGGTAATTCTCTGTAATTATATTGTTGACCACGTAATTGCGGTTCAAATCCTGCGTCCTTAATTGCATCTTGTATACCCTTAGCGGTAAAGCGATGTGGAGCTCCGGCTGCAGAAACCACATTTTCCTCAATCATGATGGATCCAAAGTCGTTTGCTCCTGCATGAAGGCAGGTTTGTGCTACTGTTTTGCCAACCGTTAACCAACTGGCTTGTATGTTTTTAATATTTGGCAACATGATGCGGCTTAAAGCCAACATGCGAATGTATTCATCGCCGGTCACATTATTGCTAATTCCTCTTAATCTTTTCAGCAGGGTTCCATCATCTTGGAAAGGCCATGGTATAAATGCCAAGAAACCTTTGGCATGTTCTGGTTTTTCACTTTGTACTTCTCTAATCCATACCAAATGTTCAAAACGTTCTTCTATGGTTTCTATATGCCCAAACATCATGGTAGCCGAAGTGGTGATGTCTAATTGGTGTGCAGCTCGCATTACATCCAACCATTCTTGACCGCCACATTTGCCTTTAGAAATTAATCTTCTTACCCTGTCATTTAGTATTTCAGCTCCAGCACCTGGTAAAGAATCGAGTCCGTTTGCTTTCAATTCGCGTAAAACCTCTGTGTGCGAAAGTCCTTCTAACTTTGCAATGTGTGCAATTTCTGGCGGCCCCAAAGCATGTAATTTTAACTCGGGATACAGTGCTTTAAGTTGCTTGAACAAATCGGCATAAAAGGTTAATCCTAAATCTGGATGATGACCACCTTGTAAAAGCAATTGATCTCCTCCAAGACGGAAAGTTTCTTCAATTTTTTCTTTATAGGTTGCTATATCGGTCACATAACTTTCTTCGTGGCCTGGTCTTCTAAAAAAGTTACAAAATTTGCAATTGGCAATGCAAACATTCGTGGTATTGACGTTTCGGTCTATTTGCCACGTTACTTTTCCACTAGGTACCTGAATTTTACGTAATTCATTAGCTACATAAGCCAATTCGGCTGTGCTAGCATTGTGGTATAAAAAAATGCCTTCTTCTTGGGTTAAAAACTCAAAATTTAAGGCGTTATGCAAAAGTTCGCCAGTTTTCATGCTGCAAAGATAAGTAAAAGTGGGGAGCCAGGGGTCAATCCTGGTCAAGGTTGCGTAAAAGTTCATCAATGAATATTTATTGGAGATATGCTAACATCATTTTATATATATTTACAACTCTAAAAAATATTATGGTAGATTTTAATCGTTTTACGCTGGCCAATGGTTTAAGGGTTTTAGTTCACGAAGACCCCACCACACCCATGGCGGTTTTAAATATTTTGTATGATGTTGGTGCAAGAGACGAAGAGGAGGGGAAAACAGGCTTTGCGCATCTTTTTGAACATTTGATGTTTGGAGGCTCAGTAAACATACCGAGTTACGATGAGCCTTTGCAAAGAGTAGGGGGCGAGAACAACGCTTTTACAAGTAATGACATTACCAATTATTACATTACTTTACCTGCCGTTAATATAGAAACTGCATTTTGGTTGGAAAGCGATAGGATGTTAAGTTTGGCTTTTTCCGAAAAAAGTTTAGACACGCAACGAAATGTAGTGATGGAAGAGTTCAAGCAACGCTACCTCAATCAGCCTTATGGGGATGTTTGGTTAAATCTACGTCCTTTGGCCTACCAAAAGCACCCTTATCGTTGGGCAACCATTGGGCAAGATTTGGCGCAAATAGAAAATGCCAAAATTGAAGATGTAAAGGCTTTTTTTAAGCAACATTATCACCCGCAAAATGCCATTTTAGTAGTAGGAGGGAATGTGAAAACAGCAGCTGTTAAACAAATGGCTGAAAAATGGTTTGAACCTATCCCGGCAGGAGAAAAAAAATCTCGAAATTTACCTAAAGAACCAGAGCAAACCGAAGCTAGAAGTTTAACAATAACTGCAAATGTGCCGCTAAATGCAATTTATATTGCTTTTAAAATGCCTGCTCGAAATCACCCTTCCTATCAGGTTTTCGATTTAATGTCAGATATTTTATCTCAAGGGCAATCTTCTCGTTTATACAATAGTTTGCTCAAAGAAAAGCAGTTGTTTAGCGATATTAACGCATACATTACCAGTAGTTTAGATGAAGGCTTGTTTGTCGTTGAAGGTAAATTAATTGAAGGTATATCCATGGATGTCGCTGAAATTGCAATATGGCAAGAACTTCAACAAATGTGCGATGGTTTGGTAACCGAAGAAGAACTTACCAAAGTAAAAAACAAAGCGGAGTCTATTATGGTATTTGCCGAAATGAATTTATTGGATAAAGCCATGAACATTGCTTATTATGAGCTTTTGGGCGATGCAAATTTGCTCAACACAGAGATAGATAAATACTTGGCTATTACGCCACAACAAATCAAAGAAGCCGCAAAAGCCACTTTTATTAAACACAAATCTTCTACCTTATATTACTTAGCCAATGCTTAATCGTACAATTGCACCTGAGTTTAAACAGGTAAATGACATTCAATTTATTGCTCCAACAGCCCAAGAACTAAACAATGGCATTAAGGTTTTTACCATTGATGCAGGTAAGCAAGAACTTGTGCGCATAGAATTTATTTTCAATAATGTAAATTGGAATTCGAGTAAACCTTTGCAAGCGGTTTCTGTAAATAGTTTGATTAATAATGGTACAAAAACCCTAAACGCTAAAGAAATAGCAGATAAAGTAGATTATTACGGCGCTTTTTTGCAAACCGAGTATGGTGCAGACCAAACAGTTATTACGTTATACAGTTTAAATAAATATTTAGCCTCGGTATTACCCATTTTGTGCTCTATTTTAAACGAAAGTATTTTTCCACAAGAAGAGTTGGATATTTTTATCCAAAATCAAAAGCAAAGATTGCAGGTTAATTTGCAGAAAAATGATTTTTTAGCTCGTAAAACCTTTGCAAATTCAATTTTTGGATTAACCTCTTATGGTTCGGATATTTCCTTGGAAGATTATGAGGCCTTACAAAGAGAAGATCTATTGTCTTATTTTAAAGCTGCTTATAAGCCCGAAAATTGTACAATTGTTGCAGCTGGTAAGTTTAGTGTCGTGGAATTTGAGCTATTGAATATGTTTTTTGGTGGTAACTGGCAAAATCAGGAAAGCTCTCTTGAGGATAGCTTTAATTTTTTAGCACAGGGTGGAAACGAAGTTTATCTCGAAAAACCAGAAGCCATTCAATCTGCTATCAGATTAGGGAATTTGAGCATTAACCGTAAACATGAAGATTTTCCAGCCTTGCAAATTTTAAATTGTGTATTGGGTGGTTATTTTGGATCTCGCCTTATGGCCAATATCCGAGAAGATAAAGGTTATACCTATGGCATTGGCTCGGGTATTGCTTCCTTAAAAGACGCGGGGTATTTTTTTATTTCTACCGAAGTAGGTACTGAGGTTTGTTCGGCTGCTTTGCAAGAAATAGAAAAAGAAATTGATTTGCTAAAAACAGATTTGATATCCGAAGGTGAGTTAAATCTAGTGCAAAATTACATGTTAGGTTCGATGTTGGGGAGTTTGGAAAATGCTTTTTCTCATGCGGATAAATTTAAAAATGTTTATTTTTCGGGTTTAGATTATAGTTATTACGATAGATATATCACAAAAGTTAAAAATATAAGTGCTCAAGAACTGAAAGTAATAGCTAATAAATATCTAAATTGGGGCTCGATGACAAAAGTAATTGTAGGAAAAAAATAATCACTTTTAATATTAACTATAATAGTGTAGCTTTGCCCTGCAAATAATAACTCCTAATTTATTTGCTATGCAACTTGATCCCCAAAAATTTATTGCCACTGGTTTAACCTACGACGACGTGTTGTTGGTTCCAGCCTATTCAGAAATTTTACCTCGCGAAGTGAATACTTCTAGTTTTTTGACAAAAAAAATTAAGCTTAATGTGCCCTTAGTTGCGGCAGCTATGGATACCGTAACTGAAGCAGAATTAGCCATCGCTATTGCGCAAAATGGAGGTTTAGGAATGTTGCATAAAAACATGAGCATTGAAAGACAGGCTGAAGAAGTGCGTAAAGTAAAACGTTCTGAAAGTGGTATGATTCAAGATCCAGTTACTTTAGCTGAAAACGCAATCGTAGGCGACGCCTTTAAAATAATGACTGCCCACAGAATTGGCGGTATTCCGGTAGTAAGTAAGGATAACAAATTAGTAGGTATAATTACCAATCGCGATTTGCGCTTTCAAAAAGACATGAACAGGCCAATTGCAGATGTAATGACCAAGGATAATTTGATAACCGCACCCGAAGGAACCAACCTTATTCAAGCTGAAGAAATCTTGCAAAATTATAAAATTGAGAAGCTCCCGGTTGTAAATTCAGCTGGTTTTTTATGCGGATTGATTACTTTTAAAGATATACTCAAAGTAAAAAATTATCCGGCAGCATGTAAAGACGAAAAGGGTAGGTTGCGTGTTGGGGCTGCAGTAGGGGTTACAGCTGATACCATGCAACGTGTAGATGCTTTGGTCAAAGCAGGTGTTGATGTAATTGCTATAGATACTGCACATGGTCATTCTAAAGGGGTAATTGACAAACTAAAAGAAGTAAAAGCTAAATATCCTGATTTACAGATTATAGCAGGTAATATTGCAACTGGTGCGGCAGCAAAAGCATTGGCCGATGCTGGTGC
>CANHHZ010000153.1 GCA_947460275.1 Sphingobacteriaceae bacterium
GAAATTGATAAACCAAAAACAGAATTTTTCTTCTACGTAAAACCTCAGTTAAGCATTGTGGCTTACGACGCAACTGTTTCAGGAAGTATGTTTAACAACGATAGTGAAGTAACTTTTAACACCAAACCTTTAGTTTTTGCACAGCAACTAGGCATTAATTACAGTACATCGCGAGTTACAATTGATTACAGTTTGTTTTTTAAGTCGAGAGAAATCAAAAGTACAGCTATTGCACATCAATATGGTAGCATTTCTGTGCTTTATAGATTTTAATTCTTACAACAATTACTAAAGTATGCCTGGACGTTTTCTATTTTCCTTTTTATTAGCCACTGCCATTTTTTCTTTCAATCGTTTTTGCACCGCAGCTTTAGGCACCTTTGTAGGCTTACGCTTTTTTTGAACCAACAGGCTTTGGGTAAGCAAAGCAATTAATTTTAAGATAGACCGCTGTTTATTTAACAACTGACTTCTATCCTCTTGCGAAACAATATGTAAATTACCTTCGCTATCTAATCTATTAGCTAATTTTTGGCAGATTAAGGCTTTTTGTTCATCATTAAAAAATAAACTATGGGATACATTAAAAACAATTTCGACCTTACTCGAAACCTTGTTTACATTTTGTCCGCCTTTGCCTCCACTTCTAGAGGTTTTAAACATCGCTTCTTTCAGTAAATCGTTTTTCGATGGCATCATCAAACAAAAATAGGCTTTAAATGGCACTTTAAACCAAAAAAAGAAGTCTATTTCCAATAAAGTAAGCAAAAATATTATCTTTGCCTTACATGAGAAAAAATCTAATTATAGCCATCGATGGTTATTCTTCTTGCGGAAAAAGTACTTTAGCCAAAGCTTTGGCTAAAAAATTAGGTTTCATTTATATTGACAGCGGTGCGATGTACAGAGCAGTCACCTTGTTTTTCTTGCGCAACAAAGTTGACATGAACAATCAAAATTCTATTAATGATGCGCTCCAGCAGATCGAATTAAATTTTCATGCCAGAGATTACGAGTCTCATATTCTGTTAAATGGCGAAGAAGTTTCGGACGAAATTAGGCAAATGCCAGTTTCCGAAAATGTAAGTGAAGTATCAGCCAATAAACAAGTGCGCCACGATATGGTAAAACAACAACAAAGAATGGGTAAATCTAAAAACATAGTGATGGATGGCCGTGATATTGGCACTGCTGTATTTGAAGATGCTCAGGTTAAATTTTTCATGACGGCCGACCCTAAAATTAGAGCAGAACGTAGATATAAAGAATTGTTGAGCAAAGGCGATACGTCGATAACTTTAGAAGAGGTTTTTGAAAACTTGGCACACCGCGATTATGCCGATACTACCCGTACCGAAAGCCCATTAACCCGTGCCGAAGATGCCATTGTACTCGACAATACCGAACTTACCCAGGCACAGCAGTTGGCTTTTGCACTAGAAAAAGCACAGCCATTTTTAAAATAAACGAAAAACAATTATAGGCTTATACATTTCATTTTTTAAAACTACAATTGAATATCACTTTTTCTTTTATAACAAACCCAAATCAAAATACCTTTCTCAATGACTATCAGCATCAAAAAAGCAACAATCAACGATGTTGAGCAGCTACAAAGTATTGGCGTTCAAACCTTTCAAGAAACTTTTTCTGCAAAAAACACTGAAGAAGACATGCAGCAATATTTAGCCGAATCATTTACGATTGAAAAATTAACCTCCGAAATTAACGATAAAAACGCAGCGTTTTATTTTGCTACCCTCAACAATAAGGTAATAGGTTATTTAAAACTTAATTTTGGCCAATCGCAAACCGAACTACAAGAACAAGACGCAATTGAAATTGAAAGAATTTATGTACTAAGCGAATTTCATGGAAAAAGTGTTGGTCAGCTACTTTATAATAAGGCAATCGCAATAGCAAAGCAAAATAAGGCTAAATATATTTGGCTTGGCGTTTGGGAAAAAAATGTAAGGGCAATAAATTTTTATAAAAAAAATAGCTTTATTGAGTTTGATAAACACATTTTTAAATTGGGTAAAGACGAGCAAACCGACATCATGATGAAGCTTGAATTAAATGACTAAAGCATTAGATAAAGAAACAAGGGACCTAATGAAACTTCCAAAATTATCTTTATCTCAATAGGATATAGCTTAAAATGCACATCATTTTGCACTATCTACCTAAAAACCAACAACATTTATAAAAAAAACTTTTCTTTTAAAAAAGAATTTTCTACCTTTGCAGTCCCTAAATAGGGAACAAAGGAGATTATTAATTAATGGCTAAAAAACAAGTAGCAGAAAAAGAACTAGAGGCTAAAACAGCCGAACTACAGGGCACAGACGCTCGTCTTGCCGAGAAAGAAACTATTGAGTCAGAAGCTGATTCAGTTTCAATCGAACAGATCAAATCATCGTTAGCAACACCAGATCAAGATTTTGATTGGGATGCAGACGATAAAGTATTTGGTAATTACAGTGATGCAGACCGTAAAAAGTTTGAAGAAATGTATACCGATACTTTCAATCAAATCACGCAAGGCGAAATCATTAGTGGTATCGTTGTGTCTATCAACAACAAAGATGTAGTATTAAACGTTGGCTTTAAATCTGACGGTTTAGTTTCTGCTTCAGAGTTCAGAGATACACCTGATTTGAAAATTGGCGATTCAGTGGATGTTTTCGTAGAAGCTCCAGAAGATGCAAATGGCCAGTTGATTTTATCTCGTAAAAGAGCAAAAACTCAACGTTCTTGGGAAACTATTAACGCAGCCCTTGACAATGACACTATCATCAACGGTTTTGTGAAGAGCCGTACTAAAGGTGGTTTAATCGTTGACATTATGGGTGTTGAAGCGTTTTTACCAGGTTCTCAAATTGACATCAAACCAATCCGCGATTACGATGTTTACGTGGGTAAAACAATGGAATTCAAAGTTGTTAAAATTAATCATGAGTTTAAAAACGTTGTAGTTTCTCATAAAATTTTAATTGAAGACGATTTAGAAAGCCAAAAAATTGAAATCGTTTCTAAATTAGAAAAAGGACAAGTACTTGAAGGTACTGTTAAAAACATTACCGACTTTGGTGTGTTTATCGATTTAGGCGGTGTAGATGGTTTACTGCATATCACAGATATTTCTTGGGGCCGCATAGAGCATCCAAAAGAAGTATTGTCATTAGATCAAAAAATTAACGTTGTTGTTTTAGATTTTGATGACGAGAAAAAACGTATCGCTTTAGGTTTAAAACAATTAACTTCTCATCCTTGGGAAAACCTAGATACTAACTTAGCTGTTGGCTCTAAAGTAAAAGGTAAAATTGTTACTGTAGCAGATTACGGTGCTTTCCTAGAAATTATTCCAGGTGTTGAAGGTTTAATCCACGTTTCAGAAATGAGCTGGTCGCAAAACCTACGCAGCCCACAAGAATTCTTGAAAGTTAGTGATGAAATCGAAGCTGAAGTTTTAACTTTAGACAGAGAAGAACGTAAAATGAGCCTAGGTATCAAACAATTAACTCAAGATCCTTGGGGTAATGTTGCCGATAAATTTCAAATTGGAAGCAAACACAAAGCAGTGGTTAAAAACATGACTAACTTTGGTGTGTTTGTAGAAATTGAAGAAGGAATTGATGGATTAATACATATTTCCGATCTTTCATGGAGCAAAAAAGTTAACCACCCTAACGAGTTTACGAAAGTTGGCGATACTTTAGACGTAGTAGTTTTAGAACTTGACGTAGAAAGCCGCAAATTAAGCTTAGGCCACAAACAACTAGAAGAGAACCCTTGGGATACTTTTGAAACTATCTTTACTTTAGATTCTATTCACCAAGGTACAGTAGTTAAAGTAACTGATAAAGGTGCTGTTATTGCTTTGCCTTATGGTGTAGAAGGTTTCGTACCAACTAAACACATGGCTAAAGAAGACGGTTCTGTAATCAAAGTAGAAGAAACCAATGATTTTAAAATCATTGAGTTTAACAAAGACGCTAAACGTATCGTTGTTTCTCACGCCCGTATTTGGGAAGAGGCTAAAGCTGAGGTTGCTGCTGAAGAAAGAGCTACTAAGAAAAAAGAAGCGAAAGCATCTAGCACAGCTGTTAAAAAAGTAAAAGATTCTGTAGAGAAATCTACTTTAGGTGATCTTGGCGTTCTTGCTCAATTAAAAGAGCAAATGGAAGGCGAAGAAAGCAAAAAGAAAAAATAAGCTTTTTTAAATTGCTAAATAAATTTAAGCTCCCGATTCATCGGGAGCTTTTTTGTTTTAAACAAACTGTTTAATGTATTAACTTAGCTTCAAAAAAAGGTCAATTTAACATGCGTAAACTATTTGCCATTATCTTCACAGTCATAACCCTTTTAGCCTTAAAAGAAACCATTTATATCTTTATAAGTACCGATGCGGCAATTGTTGCCAAAAAATCGCAATTAGGTATAGCTGGCATTAGCATTAGCCTACCCCTACTTATTCTAAGTCTTTGGCTTTGGAAACCAAAAAACTAAACATACAATTAAGCCAAAAATTTATGCTTTAAATCTGCTGTGGGCGTCCAACAAATTTCTTTTTTTCCAAACCACTTATACCTGTTTTTAGCGACAAAACCGTAAATCCAATCTCTAAAAAACCGAGGCAAGAAAATGCCCACATACAACAAGGGCCACAATCCATTTAATTGTTTAACCACCTTTAGCGCAGCCGTTGATTGTTGATAAACTTGGCCCTCAATAATCAAAACAAAACTATTTGGCGCAGTTAAATCTATTTTATAAGCAAGTAACTCCTTTTGTGCATAATCACTTTGCAGCGAGGCAAACTTAAATACATTTTTTGTATCGTGTTTGATCACAAATTGAACAGCGCCATTACAAAGATTACATAAACCATCAAAAAAAACAACTGTTTGCATGCACAAAGGTAGTATTTAGATACTAGTAATTAGCAGTTAGAAAGTGTGATATTAAGCTTTTCATGTAAAACTTATAACATACAACTTTAAACTTTAAACTTTTTACCTATATTTGCTTAATCCTTCTTACATGCAGAAAAGAACCTTATTAAGCGGCAAGAAATTTCAAATCACAATTAAAAGACTTTGTCAACAATTAATTGAGAACCATACCGATTTTTCTAA
>CANHHZ010000154.1 GCA_947460275.1 Sphingobacteriaceae bacterium
AAATTTATAGCATCTTCATACCTAATAGATTTAAAAGGCTTAGGTCTTTTTCCAGCTCCTCCAATTCTAATGCCCGTTCCTCGGTTTCTAATGTTGAAAGAATTTGACCCCATGCTCGAAAAAGCTTCAGTCATACTTTTTTTAATGGCATCTATAGTGGTAAGAATACCTACCAATGCGGAAAGCCCAATAGCAATAATTAGTGCTGTAAGCAAGGTGCGTAGGCGATTACTTTTAATGGATTGTAGCGCAAGTCTTACGTTTTCGGTATAGGTCATTTGATATAGTAGGGCTAATTAGGCTTAAAAATAAAAAGTCTCATTGTAAGACAACGAGACCAGTTACTTTGTTACAAGTATAGGTGGGTTTAAACCGAAAAACTGGTTCCACAACCACAAGAGCTTGCGGCATTTGGATTGTTAAACGTAAATCCTCTGGCATTTAAGCCATCTTGCCAATCAATTTCCATGCCCAATAAGTACATTTGGTGTGCTTTGTTCATAAAAATTTTGATATCGTTGATTGTAAATTCTTGGTCACCTTCTTTTTTTTGGTCGAAACCAAGAACATAGGTCATTCCTGAGCATCCGCCACCTTCAACGCCAACGCGTAAACCAAAATTTTCGGTGATTTCTTGTTGGTCTTTAAGTTTGTGAATTTCTTTAACCGCAGTTTCGGTAAAAGAAACAGGTGCAAAATCAGTTTCTATAGTGTTACTCATTTTATTTAAAATTTAGCAAACAAATATAAATATTTATGTACATTTTTGCTCGTCGTATTGTTAATATTACGGTATCCAAACAATCACTCATGAACGTTGAAAATTTTTTTATCCAAGTTGCAATTTTCGCCTGTGGCGGAATAATAACTGTTTCGGCTGCTTATTTTTTAATAAAAAATGATGTACATAATTATTTTAGGTTTAAATTTATAGACACTAATAAGGAACTTAAAGCATCTTTATTGCCTTTGCGCCTGCAAGCCCACGAGCGGTTAATTGTTTTTATCGATCGTATCAATCCATCAAACTTGTTGCTTCGTTTACACCAACCAAACATCAGTGTGGCGGCATTGCAAACCATGGCATTAAATGAAATTAATGCTGAGTATCAGCATAATATAGCGCAGCAGCTGTACGTAAATACTTTAAGTTGGCAGGTTGTTCGGAAGCTCAAAGAAGACACCGCTGCGATGATAAATAATGCGGTTCAAGGTTTGCCACAAACCGCCGAAGGGATTGATTTGAGCAAAAAAATATTGCAGCATATGAGCGAAATTGAAGAAAATCCGTTCGAACTTGCCATCGGACTCTTGAAAAAAGAAATACATGGTCTATTTTAAGTCTTAACTAATTATGGAAGCTAAAAAGTATACAACCACATCAGGAATTAACATAAAAAATGTTTACACCACTGCTTATCAACAATTAGAAATGCCTGGAGAGTTTCCTTTTACACGAGGAATTCAAAAAGACATGTACCGCGGACGTTTATGGACGATGCGTCAGTACGCTGGTTTTTCAACTGCCGAGGAATCAAACAAACGTTACCATTATTTATTGGCACAAGGAACCACTGGTTTGTCGGTCGCTTTTGATTTACCTACCCAAATTGGTTATGATTCAGATCATGTAATGTCTGAAGGAGAAGTAGGGAAAGTTGGTGTAGCTATAGATTCCTTAAAAGACATGGAAATTTTATTTGATGGAATTGAACTTCAAAAAATCACAACTTCGATGACAATCAATGCAACTGCCGCTATATTATTGGCTATGTATATTGCTTTGGCTAAAAGACAAGGTGCTGATTTAAAACAAATTTCGGGCACTATCCAAAATG
Source organism: Sphingobacteriaceae bacterium (assembly GCA_947460275.1). GTDB lineage: Bacteria > Bacteroidota > Bacteroidia > Sphingobacteriales > Sphingobacteriaceae > Pedobacter. The sequence goes on from CANHHZ010000154.1 coordinate 1,839, forward strand.
ATATATTAAAAGAATATGCGGCTAGGGGAACCTATATTTACCCCCCAAAACCCTCTATGCGACTTATTACTGATATTTTTGAATATTGTAGCAAGGAAGTGCCAAAATGGAATACAATTTCTATTTCTGGTTACCATATTAGAGAAGCGGGCTCAACGGCAGTGCAAGAACTTGCTTTTACTTTGGCCAATGGGAAGGCTTATTTAAGTGCAGCTTTAGAAAAAAAATTAGATATAAATGTATTCGCCAAACGCTTATCATTCTTTTTCAACTGCCACAATAACTTTTTTGAAGAAATTGCCAAGTTTAGGGCAGCACGAAGAATGTGGGCCAACATCACCAAAAATTTAGGTGCTACAGATGAAAAAGCCCAAATGCTTCGTTTCCACACCCAAACTGGAGGCTCTACACTTACTGCGCAGCAACCACAAAACAATATTGTAAGGGTAACCAACCAAGCAATGGCTGCGGTTTTAGGTGGAACACAATCCCTGCATACCAACGGTTACGACGAAGCTTTGTCGTTGCCAACAGAGGCTGCGGCCAAAATTGCGCTAAGAACCCAACAAATTATAGCTTTTGAAAGTGGTGTAACCGCTACAGTTGACCCTTTGGCCGGCTCTTATTTTGTTGAAACATTAACGGATGAAATAGAAGCTGCTGCTCAAATTTATATCGATAAAATAGATGCAATGGGGGGCGCTGTAAATGCTGTCGAAAATGGATACATGCAACAAGAGATTGCGAACTCCTCTTACCAATATCAAAAAGAAATTGAAGCAGCTGAACGGATTGTTGTAGGTGTTAATAAGTTTACAGAAGAAAAAGAAGTTATAACAGATATTTTAAATATTGATGATTCCATAAGAATTGTGCAGTCTGAAAAAATTAAACAGCTAAAAAATGAACGAAATAATGAAGCTGTGCGTAAAGCTTTGCTTAATTTATCTGAGGCTGCCAAATCAAATACTAATTTAATGCCTCTTATTTTAATATCTGTCGAAGAATATGCCACTTTAGGCGAGATAGCTGATTGTTTGAGAGAAGTGTTTGGCGAGTATTAGAAATATAAAATCAGATAAGTTATCCACATTAAATATTCAATAGCAACAACATATATACTTACTTTTCAGTTACTTATAATTTAATTTAAAATTTACTTTTTTTTGTTGATAATTTTTTGAATATTCGAAGTCTCAAAACCGCGCAACATGGATACGCTTCTTGAGGCTTTAAACCAATAAATTATAAATTCAAATGGAAAAAACTTGTACTGAAGTATGGAAAGACTGCCTTCAAATTATTAAGGATAATATCCCTAACCAAAGTTTTAAAACTTGGTTTGAGCCGATATCCGCGCTTAAGTTGGAAGGTAAAGTTTTAACCATTCAAGTACCAAGTTTATTCTTTTATGAATGGCTTGAAGAGCATTATGTTGGTTTATTGCGCAAAACAGTAAAAAAACAGTTGGGAGAAGAAGGAAGACTAGAATATAACATTGTAGTTGACAAATCATCCAATTCGGGATCGCCGTACACTACAAATATGCCTTCAAACGGTAATGGTGCCGAAGCAAAGTCGCAATCAATGCCAATCCCGGTATCCATAAATAAGGACATTAAAAATCCTTTTATTATACCAGGCTTAAAGAAATTAAATGTTGATCCGCAATTAAATCCTAATTACACTTTCGAGAATTACATTGAGGGAGATTGTAATCGTTTGGCTCGCTCTGCAGGCTATGCAGTTGCAGCAAAACCGGGGGGCACCTCTTTTAATCCTTTGATGATTTATGGGGGTGTTGGACTAGGTAAAACGCACTTAGCGCAAGCTATTGGCAATGAGATTAAACGTAACATGCCAGACAAATTGGTAATTTATGTTTCGTGTGAGAAGTTTTGCCAACAGTTTGTCGATTCATTAAAGAACAATACAATTAACGATTTCGTAAATTTTTACCAAGCAATGGATGTAATCATCATGGATGATGTGCATAATTTCGCTGGTAAAGAAAAAACACAAGATATTTTCTTCCATATATTTAATCATTTACACCAATCTGGTAAGCAAGTAATTTTAACATCTGATAAAGCACCAAAAGATTTAGCCGGATTAGAAGAACGCTTATTAAGTCGTTTTAAATGGGGCCTATCTGCAGATTTACAAATCCCAGATTTAGAAACACGTATTGCTATCCTTAAAAAGAAAATGTATGCCGACGGTATTGAGTTACCGAGTGAGGTTGTTGAATATGTAGCGCATAATATTGACAACAACGTACGTGAGTTAGAAGGTGCAATGGTTTCATTATTGGCACAATCTACATTAAACAAAAAAGATATCGACTTGGCCTTGGCTAAACAGATGTTAAAGAATTTTATCAAAAATACTTCGAAAGAAATTTCGATGGAATATATACAGAAATTGGTTTGTGAGTATTTTGAGGTGCCCATAGAAATGGTGAAATCTCAAACGCGAAAACGCGAAATTGTTCAAGCACGTCAAATATCAATGTACTTGTCTAAAGGCCATACCAAATCTTCATTAAAAACAATTGGTGCATTTTTTGGCGGTAGAGATCATTCTACCGTAATTTATGCTTGTCAAACTGTTGAAGATTTAATTGATACCGACAAAAAGTTTAAAGCCTACGTAAACGATATCCAGAAAAAATTAAAAATGAGTTAATCAGATTTAATCAATTGGCTTAAATTATTTACATGAAAGTAATTCAACAAGGTTTATGTGTCTTGTTCTTAATTTTTGTAAGCACTACAAAACTTTATGGAGGTTCTAAGTATTTTACTTGGTTAGATCCTCATTTTAAAACTCGAGCTCGTGTCGATTTAGCCTCTGGGCAGATATTTAACGAATCGTCTTTAGGCAATTGGCAATTTTCTAGCAAAATACAGCTCGAATCTGAAGTTCTTCTTCATCTTCCCCCTTCATTGTCCAATCATTATTTTTTTTCTTCTAATTTAAGAAAATTGATCATCACGGTAGATGGTACAGGGCAGGTATTTGAGTTAAATTTTGATGCAAAATTGCTCCACCGCATTGATAAAACTTTTTATTCGGGCTATAATTTTGGTGCTGATGTTTTTGAACGGAACGGACAAATTTATAGTGTTGGTGGTGTAGGTTTTTGGGCTTACAGCAAAGCCATTACTTATTTTGATAAAAATACCTTAGAGTGGCAAGCTATAAGGCCTAAAAACTCTGGTCCGGAGACTATTTTTGATGGATATCAAGGTTATGCTAAAGCAGCTGATAAATTTTATAC
>CANHHZ010000155.1 GCA_947460275.1 Sphingobacteriaceae bacterium
GATCAAAATAGAGAAAAAGCGATAGAAAAAGCTAGATTTGTACAGCAAACGTTGAAAGTTTTGAGTTAGGAACAAGGAGCAAGGAACAAAGAACAAGGAACAAGGAGCAACGAATCGTCATTGCGAACTGAACCAAAGGCATAAGCAAGGCGTGAAGCAATCTTTAAAAGAACAAAGAGCAAGGAACAAAGAACAAAGAGCAAGGAACAAAGACTAAACCTAAATTTCTAAATACTAAATACTAATATCTAAATACTAAAATATGGGGGTTAAAGTAGGTATCATCATGGGCAGCAAATCTGATTTAAACATCATGAACGATGCTGCAGCAATTTTAAAAGAATTTGGCGTGGCGTTTGAAATGACTGTTGTTTCTGCGCATCGCACACCAGAGCGTATGTTTAGCTACGCCAAAGATGCCGCTAATCGTGGTTTAAAGGTAATTATTGCCGGTGCCGGTGGTGCTGCACATTTGCCGGGTATGGTAGCATCCATCACCACTTTACCGGTTATTGGCGTTCCTGTAAAATCATCAAACTCTATTGATGGTTGGGATTCTATTTTATCTATTTTGCAAATGCCAAACGGTATTCCGGTGGCAACAGTAGCTTTAAATGCGGCTAAAAATGCAGGTTTGTTGGCGGTACAAATTTTGGCAACTGCCGATGACAGCCTCATGCAAAAAATGCAAGCCTATAAAGACGAATTGAAAAGAAAAGTAGAAGAAAGCGCAGCTGAGATGAGCTAACACTTTAATTCAAACTCGGATCAGTAGGAAAATTGCTAATGTGCGCATATTTTGGGCCTAAATCTTTAATTACTTTACGCCAAAGTTCTTCCTCGCTAGGCGAAAACAAAGTGTCTTTTTGGTATTTTTCTGAAACAATCCAAGTGTTTTCCTCTATTTCTGCTTTGAGTTGCATTTCGGCCCAACCCGAGTAACCTACAAAAAACTTCACTTCACTTTCATCAATTGCATTATTGTTGATTAGTATTTTAAGCGTTTCAAAATCTCCTCCCCAATAAATGCCCTCTGCAATTTTTTCGCCACTGTTTAGTTTTTCGTAACAGCTGTGTATAAAATGAATGGTATCCATTTCTACTGGGCCACCCACATAAACGGTATAATGGGCTTGCCATAAATCGGGTATTAAATCCTTTAACAAAAGATGGCTCGGTTGGTTTAAAACGAAGCCTATTGTTCCCTCTTCACCGTGTTCGGTAAGTAAAATTACCGAGCGTTTAAAGTTAGGATCGCTTAAAAAAGGTTCAGAAATCAATAATTTTCCGGTCGAAGGTTCAATTCTATTTAACATTTGCGAAAATTAAGAAAATATTGGAAAACTAAAAGCTATTTTTGCCTTATGGCAATAACACAAGAAATGATACAAAGTTTGAGACAAGATTATCGTGCTGCGTCTTTTAACGAAAGCGATGCCGATAAAAACCCGATCAAACAGTTCGAAAAATGGTTTGAAGCAGCCATTGAAGCACAAATTTACGAACCCAATGTAATGACTTTGGCAACAGCCGATAAAAATGGCAAACCCAATGCCCGCATGGTATTGTTAAAAGGCTTTGATGAAAAAGGCTTTAATTTTTACACCAATTATTTGAGCAACAAAGGCAAAGAGCTTAAGAAAAACCCACAAGCTTGCTTGGTTTTCTTTTGGGGCGAACTAGAAAGACAGGTCCGCATTGAAGGAAAAGTAGAAAAACTAGACAAAGAAACCTCTGAAGCTTATTTCAACTCCCGTCCAAAAGAGAGTCAAATTGGGGCAATTGCTTCGCCGCAAAGTCAGGTTATTGCCAACAGAGCAGTTTTAGAAACAAAATTTGAAGAATTGACCGCAAGCTACCAAGATAAAAACATTGCCAAGCCAGCGCATTGGGGCGGATATATTGTAAAACCAACTTCGATAGAGTTTTGGCAAGGCAGAACGAGCCGTTTGCACGACAGGATTAAATACGATTTGATTAACGGCAAATGGCAAAAAAATAGATTAGCACCTTAATTACGATAATTTTATGAAAAATATAGCAGTGATTGGTTCGGGCACCATGGGCAATGGCATTGCACATACTTTTGCTCAATTTGGTTACCAAGTTAATTTAATAGATATCAATGCAAGTGCCCTTGAAAAAGCAATTGCAACCATCAGCAAAAACCTTGACAGGCAAGTGGCAAAAGCTACGCTGAGCGAAGCCGATAAAAACAATACTTTGGCCAACATTACCAGCATCACCGATTTGCAAAGTGGTGTGGCAAATGCTGATTTAATTGTGGAAGCAGCCACCGAAAACATCGATTTAAAGCTTAAAATTTTTAAAGATTTAGATCAATTTGCAAAACCAGCTGCAATTTTAGCCAGCAATACCTCTTCTATTTCCATTACACAAATTGCAGCGGCAACTAACCGTGGCGATAAAGTAATTGGCATGCACTTTATGAATCCCGTTCCGGTAATGAAATTGGTGGAAGTAATTAGAGGTTACGCCACCAGCGATGAAACCACCAAAGCGGTGATGGAATTATCCTTAAAGCTACAAAAAACACCTGTTGAAGTAAATGATTACCCAGGTTTTGTGGCCAACAGAATTTTAATGCCAATGATTAACGAAGCCATTTATACTTTGTACGAAGGCGTGGCGGGCGTAAATGAAATAGATACGGTAATGAAATTAGGCATGGCACACCCCATGGGACCCTTACAACTAGCAGATTTTATTGGTTTAGATGTTTGTTTAGCGATTTTAAATGTTTTACATCAAGGATTTGGCAACCCTAAATATGTGCCTTGTCCGCTGTTGGTAAACATGGTAATGGCTGGCAAAAAAGGCGTAAAAACTGCCGAAGGCTTTTACAATTATGCCAATGGTTTAAAAGACGCTAAAGTGGCTGATAAATTTTTAAAGTAGTATTTAGTGATTAGAATTTAGTAGTTAGTATTTAGTAGTTAGATGTTAGTATTTAGAGAGCGTGGTGCAATCTTCCACTTCTAATTAAATATTACTATTTTTGATAAGCAATCTCGATACTTGATACACAAAAAAAACATGAACGAAAACCTCGACCCATCATTAGACAATTTAACTCCTACCGAGCGTGATATCGAAAAAGTATTGCGTCCGCAGGAGTTTGAAGATTTTACAGGTCAGGAAAAAGTGCTGGAAAACCTTAAAATATTTGTAAAGGCTGCAAAATTGCGTGGCGAAGCTTTAGATCACGTATTGTTGCACGGCCCTCCGGGATTAGGAAAAACCACGCTTTCTTATATCATCGCCAACGAAATGGGCGTAAATATCAAAGTTACCTCTGGTCCGGTGTTGGATAAACCGGGCGATTTGGCGGGTTTGTTGACCAATCTCGAATCAGGCGATATTTTGTTTATCGACGAAATTCATCGCCTTAGTCCTTTGGTTGAAGAGTATTTATACTCGGCCATGGAAGATTTTAAGATTGATATCATGTTAGAAAGCGGACCAAATGCCCGTTCTGTACAAATCAGTCTTAATCCGTTTACATTGGTGGGCGCTACTACCCGTTCTGGTTTGTTAACTGCACCGCTAAGGGCTCGTTTTGGCATCAATTCTCGTTTGGCTTATTACGACGCTAAATTGTTAACTACCATCGTTTTACGCTCGGCAGAAATATTAAAAACGACAATAAGTGATGAAGGTGCTTTCGAAATTGCACGAAGAAGTCGTGGTACACCGCGTATAGCCAATGCACTATTGCGCCGCACAAGAGATTTTGCCCAAATTAAAGGCACAGGAAATATTGATACTGAAATTGCCCGCTATGCCTTAACGGCTTTAAATGTTGATGAGCATGGCTTGGACGAGATGGATAATAAAATTTTGTTGGCCATTATTGATAAGTTTAAGGGCGGCCCAGTTGGATTAAAAACCATTGCCACCGCTGTTGGCGAAGATGATGGCACCATAGAAGAAGTTTACGAACCATTTTTAATACAAGAAGGCTACTTAATGCGCACCGCTCGTGGCCGTGAAGTAACCGAAGCGGCATACAAACACCTTAATAGGATTAAATTAGGACAAACAGGTAAATTATTTTATAACCCATAGCAAAGGGTTTAAACCCTTTGCTATGGGTTATTTCGTTGTATTATTCTTAAAATATAAAAACCAAACTATAAGTAAAACCGCAACAATTATCGGAATAATCCATTTCATGGCTTGTCCCGCACCTTTGTTATCGGGTTCGTTTACCGTTGGCGCCGGACCAGGATTGTCTTGATGCGCCTCATAATCATGCTCTATCGGTGGTGCTGGATGATTCTTATCTTCTTGGTGCTTCTTGTTTTTCATTTTATTTGTTGTTGTTGCTACAGATTAACAATATTTTGACGGCAAATGTTTTGTGCTAAAAGTTATCTTTGTAAACCATGCTAAATAATGCCGCAAAATATAGCCAATTGATCAAAGCCGAAGCCATGCGTTTGGGCTTTATGGCATGTGGTATTGCTAAAGCCGATTTTTTAGCAGAAGAAGCTCCGCGATTAGAAAATTGGTTAAAAAACAACCACCATGGGGAAATGGATTACATGGAAAATCATTTCGATAAACGATTAGATCCGCGTTTGTTGGTGGATGGCGCAAAATCTGTAATTTCCTTAACCTTAAATTATTTTACCGAAGAAAAACAACTTGATGCAACAGCACCAAAAATTTCTCAATACGCCTATGGCGATGATTATCACCACGTTATCAAGGAGAAATTAAAAGAGCTCCTCCATTTTATACAAACCCATATTGGCGAAGTTGGCGGCCGTTGCTTTGTAGATTCGGCACCGGTGATGGACAAAGCCTGGGCACAAAAAGCAGGCTTAGGCTGGCGAGGAAAAAACTCGAACCTCATTAGCAAAAAAACAGGTTCTTTTTTCTTTTTGGCCGAACTGATTGTAGATTTAGAATTGGCATACGACAATCCTTTTACAGCAGACCATTGCGGCTCGTGCACACGTTGCATAGATGCCTGCCCTACTGATGCTATTGTTGCGCCGTATGTGGTTGATGGCAGCAAATGTATTTCTTACTTAACCATAGAGTTAAAAAACGAAATCCCGAACGAGTTTAAGGGAAAA
>CANHHZ010000156.1 GCA_947460275.1 Sphingobacteriaceae bacterium
ATTGAAAGTATTTTGATGAGTTTACCACCCACGGCGAAATGGAATTACAATCCTCAAATTTTGCCAAATAGCGAAGAGCAAATAACGCAAGACTTCCTTAAAAAGGGAATTGATTGGGTATAGTGCCAAACTTTTAATTGAGAACATGAAAGTAAATCAAATCCAAAGTGGACAATTTGTTGACGGTAAAGAAATTATTGCTGTTGAATTGCGTAATGACAAAGGTACCTTGGTCAGAATTTTAAATTATGGAACCATTATCCAACAATTTTTAGTGAGCAATGCCCAGGGCAAACAGCAAGACATAGTTTTAGGTTTTGATCATGTAGAATCATATTTAACCGCCGATTATTTGGCAAATTATCCCTATTTCGGGGCTATAATTGGTCGCTATGCCAACCGCATTAAAGATGGTAAATTTACACTTGATGACGTTGCTTATCAATTGGCACAAAACAATGGAAATGATTGTCTGCACGGGGGCGTAACCGGTTTCGATCAAAAGGTTTGGGAGATTATCTCCGTAAATGAAACACCAAATGCGAGTGTTACTTTTCAATATTTCAGCCTCGATGGCGAAGAGCACTTCCCGGGTGATTTAGGTGTGCAACTTACTTTTGAACTGACCAGCAACAACGAACTGATCTTGAATTACCAAGCCGATACAGACCAGGCCACACCAATAAACTTAACGCACCACAGTTATTTTAATTTGGGCAATGCCGATACCATTGTGGAGCATGTACACCAAATAAACGCTTCAAATTATTTAGAACAAGACGATAATTTTGTAGTTACAGGCAAATTAATACCGGTACAAAATACCATACACGATTTTTCAACATCACGTAAAATCAATAGCCTTTGGGATCAAACAAATGGCTACGACCAAACTTATGTTTTGGATAAAAATGATGGCGATTTAACCTTAGCAGCTATCACAAAAGCGCCAGATACAGGATTAACTCTGCAAGTTTATACCACAGCACCCGTGGTTCATTTTTACACTGCTAAATTTTTAAACGTAAAAAATGGCAAGCAAGGTAAACATTATGCTGAATTTGGTGGTTTTTGTGTAGAAACTCAACACCATCCAAATGCTGTAAATATTGAGCATTTTCCCTCAACTCTATTATACCCAGGAGAGGTATACACGCAAACAAGTATTTATAAAATTATAACTCCCTAACTTGTGCTTACACTTGAGCAAATTTAGGATGAATTAAAGCGTACAAATATTCCTCTTTTTAATTTTTCGCAAATAAAAAACTTTATATCAACCATTTCTCTTAAAAAAACAGATAGAATTATATATTTGTAATGAAAATGTTATAAGATGTAATTTTTGTGAGCTCATTTAAAGTCTACTACTCAGCAATTCTAGAAAAATTTTTAACCCTAGCAAATCAACGTAAGGTTATTTTTTTTATTTGGTTATTGCTTGTTTTCGGGGTAACCACAAAAAACTATTTTTTATCTACTCCTAACAATTATCTAATTTTTAAGTATGCTTTTTTACATGCTGTAGATCAACTCCCTTTATACAATTTATATCCAGAGCATCATTTAGATTCAAATCATTACGGTCCATTCTTTAGTTTGCTTTTTGCCCCGTTCGCCGTGTTGCCCAACTTTATAGGAATGACCTTATGGCAATTGGCCAATGTTTTTTTGCTGTATTTTGCCATCCATAATTTGCCATTGTCATTTAAAAAAGTAAATGCAGTGTATTGGATCATTACACACGAAATGCTTACAGCAATGTTCTCTTTTCAATTTAACATTTCTATCGCTGCAATTATTGTTTTAAGTTTTGTTTACATTGAGAAGCAAAAAAATATATGGGCTACGTTTTTTATTGCTCTAGGTTTTTTTGTAAAGTTATATGGCATTATCGGACTTGCATTTTTTTTCTTTGTTAAGCAAAAACCAAAGTTCATACTTTACGGAATTTTGTGGTGCATTTTGCTTTTTATTTTGCCAATGGCATTTTTTTCACCTCAATTTATTCTCCAATCCTATCATGATTGGTATGTATCTTTAACAGAAAAGCAATTATTAAATGCCAGTTTAACCTCAATGCAAGATATTTCTGTAATGGGTATGGTTAGAAGAATAACCCAAAATGCATCGCTTTCTAATCTGCCTTTTATTTTGTCTGGATTGTTGGTTTTTACCTTGCCTTATTTGCGCATCAAACAATATCAATCCTTAAATTTTAGGCTCTTATTTTTGGCTGCAACGTTAATTTTCACGGTAATTTTTAGCAATTCCTCCGAATCGCCAACCTATATTATTGCTTTTACAGGTGTTGCCGTTTGGTTTGTGATTCAGTCAAAACCAAAACATCCTTTTATACTATTCTTATTTATATTTGCGTTTCTATTAACGTCTCTATCACCGTCAGATTTGTTTCCTAAATTTATTAGAGAACAATATATAATACCATATTCATTAAAAGCATTGCCTTGTATGCTCATATGGATATACATTAGTTATCAACTGTTAACTAACAATTTTTTATTAAAAGAAAATAAAACTAACAATGAATAAGCTAGTTTCGGTTGTAATACCCGCCCATAATGAGGCAGAAAATATTGCTGTGATCATAGATAGGATAGAAAAGGTTTTGGCCAACTCTGCTTATCGCTTCGAAATTATTTTAGTAGACGACGGTTGTACAGACAATACCCTACAAATTATAAAAGACCTTGCAGCAGTAAAAAAAAATGTATTCTATATCGAGTTTTCGAAAAACTTTGGTCACCAGCCGGCATTAAAAGCGGGCTTGGACTTTGCCCACGGCGATTGTGTAATTTCTTTAGATGCCGATCTGCAACACCCGCCAGAATTGTTTGAGCAAATGCTCGAAAAATGGGAAGAAGGCTTTGATATTGTTTATACAAGACGGAAGGAAGACAAATCATTGTCTCTTAAAAAGCGAAAATTTTCCCTGTATTTTTACAAGTTGCTAAATTCATTATCTGATGTAGAACTTGAACCAGGCACAGCCGATTTTAGATTGTTAGACCAAAAAGCGGTTACAGCTTTTAGAGCTTTTAAAGAAAATGATCCTTTTATAAGGGGATTGGTTAAACTTTTAGGATTTAAACAGTACGCAATAGATTATATTCCTGATAAAAGGTTTTCTGGTGCGAGCAAGTATAATCTTAAAAAAATGCGAAGTTTGGCACTACACGGTGTTACTTCATTAAGTGTAAAACCTTTACACACAGCGGTTTATTTGGGTTTTACTTTTTCATTTATTTCCCTTTTGTACATTCCTTATGTTTTGTATGCTTTTTACATTGGTAAAGAAGTAAGTGGTTGGGCATCGTTAATTATGACGGTTGCTTTTTTTGGGGGCTTGCAACTTATAATTTTAGGTATTTTGGGTATTTATATTGGTAAGATGTTTATGCAAACTAAAAATAGACCAAACTATATCATTCGATCAACCAATTTAAAAGAAGCTGAATAATGTTTTTGTTGAGTTTTGATATCGAAGAATTTGACATGCCTTTTGAGTATGGTAAAAATATTTCTTTTGAAGATCAAATCACTATTTCCGTTACAGGAACTCGTATTATACTAGATTTGTTGGCTAAACACAATTTAAAAGCTACTTTTTTTTCGACGGTTGTTTTTGCCCAAAACGCACCCGAAATTATTTTACGAATTAAAAATGAAGGCCACGAGTTGGCATCACATACTTATTACCATTCTAAATTTGAAGTTGCGCATTTGCTAAGTTCAAAACTGGAATTGCAGAAGCTTTCGGGCTTACCAGTTAATGGTTTTAGAATGCCAAGGATGATGCCCGTTCCTGAATCCGAAATTGCGGCAGCAGGTTATACTTACAACAGCTCTATCAATCCAACTTGGTTGCCCGGCAGATACAATAATTTACATGTTTCTAGAACTTATTTTAAATTGGAAAATGTTTGGCAATTACCTGCTTCGGTAAGTCCGATGTTTAGAATACCACTTTTTTGGTTATCATTTCATAATTTTCCATTGGCCATTTATAAATACTTGATCAAACGTACTTACAAAAAAGATGGCTATGTCAACATTTACTTTCATCCTTGGGAGTTTTCAGATTTAACCGATACTGAACGTTTTGGTTTTCCTGGTTATGTAAGTAAAAATTCTGGTAAGGCGATGGAAAAAAGAATGGATGATTTGATGAGTTGGATTACTTCCCAAAAGTATAAGTGCGAAACAATAAATACGTTTATGAGTGGTTTAAAGTAGATAAATGTATGTTAGTCTGAGCTTGTCGAAGTCCAATTTAAAAACAACTATTCGCATTCAAAGTCCACTTTAGGGGATTTAGGGGTTCTCTGTTTTAAACGAAAAATAAGTCTGATAAAAATAACTGATTAACGATAACAACACAATAATAAAAGCTTGCGATGGGGTTGCCCATAACCCCAAATAACCTACCAATAAATGCAATAAAAAATAATCTAAAAAGATATTAGAAACCGTTAAACTAGCATATCTAATGAGTTGTGTTCTTGCTTTTAAATTTGATTGTTGAAAAACTATAAACTTATTTAAACAAAATCCTACCGGAAAACTAACAGAAAGAGCCACTAAGTAGGCCATGATATACCGCGTAATGCTAAAACCTAAGAGATAAGTTACAGTATCGGTAAATAAAAAGTTGTAGCTTAAAAAGAAAATCAACAGGTTTAAAGCTGCATTGCTACCCCCACAAACTGCATATCTAAAAGTTTGCAAACCAATGATCTTACGAAATGGAGGGTAAAAAAAATCAATTATCGTAAACAGGAAATCTCTTATCATTTTACTTCAAATTAATTTGCCAATCTTTCTAAAACCATTGTTATGGCTTTTTCAACCACTTTATTTGGTTCTTTGCTAAACTCGAACTTAATTCTGCTTGCCAAAATTGCATTTATAGAAATAGCCCTGTGCCCTAATGTTTTAGCCAAGGCATAAATTCCAGCGGTTTCCATTTCTAAATTGGTAATTCTATTTTCACCTTGTGCAAAACTATTGATTTGTTTTAAGAAATTTGGAATAGCATTTTTAGCCCGTACTTGTCTACCCTGTGGTGCATAAAAACCTGG
>CANHHZ010000157.1 GCA_947460275.1 Sphingobacteriaceae bacterium
ACCAAATCTACCTTTTGCTCCAAACTTTCGTAAGCCATGTATTGCGCATAGGTCAAATCTTGTCCCCCACCGATTATAATTGGTAAAATATCCAGTTTAATAAGTTCTGCAATAACGGTTTTTATGGCAAAATAAGTATCAGTAATTTGTTCTCCGGCAATAATGTTTCCTAAATCTACAATTTTGCTCTCAAAAGCACCTTCGTTTAAACTATAAAATTGTTCCCTAAAATAATCGGGCGCTAAGGCACAGCCATCGTTATTTTCAGAACCCCTATCGTCTTTTACCCCAAAAACAGCAATATCGAAGGTTTTTTTCGTCAAATCTGGAAAACTTTCTGCATAAAAAATAGCTTTTAACCCAAGCTGACTGGTCAAATATCCTTGCTTAGGGCTAAACCCTTCGGGGTTGATGGGTGAAAAAAAATCTGATAAAGACATAAACTGATATAAATGTTTGGCCTCAAATATCTATTTTTGAGCGCATATTTTAGTAAATATCCTAAAAAAAAAGAACCGTCCATGTTAAAATCAATATAAATCTGCATCAAATGATTTTTAAACCGTGGTAAGCCCCATCAAATAGATGAAAAAAGAGAAACAAACTGCTGAAATAGTACTGGTTACCGGTGCCTCAGGGTTTTTAGGAACTGAGTTAATTAAACAACTTACAGCACAAAATTTAAAAATCCGTGCACTAAAAAGAAGCACGTCAAAAATTCCCGATTTGTTAAAGGAAAACTCATCCATCGAATGGGTAATTGCTGATATTAACGAACCAGAAGCCTTAGCTGGTGCTTTTAAAAACGTAACTAAAGTTTATCATTGTGCTGCTTTTATTTCTTTCGACCCAAAGGATAAGCCCAAACTTTTAAAAGTAAACATAGAAGGAACTGAAAATATTGTGAACCTTTGCTTGGCGCACAATGCTCGCTTGGTGCATGTAAGTTCTGTTGCGGCACTTGGTGAAGCCAAGAAAGGCGCTTTAATTACTGAACAAGATTTTTGGGAGTACAATGCACACGTGCATGCTTACGCCATTTCAAAATACGAAGCAGAAATGCAAGTTTGGCGAGGTATTGCCGAGGGCCTAAACGCAGTAATTGTAAACCCATCAGTGATTATTGGTAAAAATTCTGGTGTTAGTGGAAGCGGTGCTATTTTTAAATTGGTAAAAGAAGGATTAAAATTTTATACCAATGGCGCCACCGGCCTAGTTGACGTAGAAGATGTGGCCAATTGTATGATCCTTTTAATGAACAGTGAAATCACTGAAGAGCGTTTTATCCTATCTGCAGAAAATTTAAATTATAAAGATTTTTTTACCGAAATTGCCCATGGGTTTGGAATAAAAGCACCAGCCATAGCCGCAAAACCTTGGATGCTTGGCATAGCTTGGCGAACTGCTAAGTTATTAGCTTTTTTTACCAGAAAAGCGCCGTTTTTAACTAAAGATGCTGCTCGAAGTAGTTTTAATTTAAGTTATTACAGCAACCAAAAAATAAAAAACACGCTAAATCTAAATTTTAAACCATTACATCAAAGCATAACAGAAGTTTGCCAAGCGCTCAAATAACCTTAATGAAACTAAAAAATTATTACATCATCGATTTTGACAGTACTTTTACTCAAGTAGAAGCTTTGGACGAATTGGCACGTATCTCATTAGAAAAGTATGCTGATAAAGAAGAGATTTATAAAAAAATAGAAGATTATACCAATTTGGCCATGGAAGGCAAACTTTCTTTTTCAGAGAGCTTAACCAAACGTGTTCAGCTTTTAGAAGCCACGGACGAACATTTAAAGCAACTCATTAAACGTCTAAAAAAGAAGGTATCAAGTTCTTTTTCACGTAATGCTGCCTTCTTTAAAAAACATGCCGATGAAGTGCTAATTGTTTCAGGTGGGTTCAAAGAGTTTATAACACCGGTGGTAAGTCGATTTCATATTAAAAAGGAAAATATCTACGCCAATACCTTTGTAACCGATGAAAATGGAAAAATTATAGATTACGACCACAATAACCCTTTGAGCAAAGAAGGTGGGAAGGTAATTTTGATGAAAGAAATGAACTTAAAAGGCAATTTATACGGAATTGGCGATGGTTATTCTGATTTTCAGCTACGCGAAAGCGGATTGATTAAAAAGTTTTTTGCCTTTACCGAAAATATTGCTCGCGATAGTATCGTCTCCAAAGCCGACCACGTTACCCCAAGTTTCGACGAATTTTTATATGTAAACAATTTGCCAAGGGCGATTTCGTATCCCAAAAACAGAATTTTATGTTTAGCAATTGGTGATGTACCTACCGAAACTATTGCCATGCTCAAAAAAGATGGCTTTTCTATCCGCCATAAACAAGAGTTCGAAGAAAAATATGTAGCTGATGCAGGTATGGTTATATTGGCCAATGGCGAAAAAATAGAACCTAAAAAACTAATAAGAGCCAACAAATTGAAAACGATTGGTTATTTAGGTAATGCCAAAAATAAATTTGATTTACAAATTTGCACCCAAAAAGGCATTGTTGTTTTTGACGACCAAAAAAACAACCCACGTAATGCAAATTTCATTACCAAACGAGTAATAGATTTTATGAACAAAGGCACTACACATTTGAGTGTTAATTTTCCAAACCTACAACTGCCGGCCATTACCAAATCTCATCGTTTAATACATATTCATAAAAATATGCCAGGTATTATGGCAAAAATTAACACCATTTTTGCCAAGCACAATATCAACATTGTTGGGCAATTTTTAATGACAAACCCGGCCGTGGGTTATGCCATTACCGATATAGATGCAGCATACGATAAGCAATTATTAAAATCACTAAAAAAAATAGAACACACCATAAAATTTAGGGTGCTGTATTAAAAAACAGTTGTTTGATAAAAATAAACAAGCAAAAAAATTATTAAAATATATTATCAAACAATTTATAAATTGCAGCACATTTTAAACCATGTCCAACTCTGCTCATTTCATAGCTATGCATAATTTCAAAACTTGGAAATGGGTTTCTTTTATTAGCTTAATCATAGCCAGACCCAGTTAATTAATAATTGATAGTAATGTTGCCTCTGCTAAAAAACAGATGGAAAATTTAATTATTAATATCAAAATACCCCGATAGTTGATTTTATACAATTGTCAATTAATAAAAAACTTAGTATGGATTTTACACCAGAAATAAAAGATAAATTAACCCAACTTCAAAATAAATACGAAGCGATGGGGCAAGACATGGCCTCATACCTGGATGGCTTGCTCTATGCAGATTTTTTAACCTATTGGGATTACATTCATTTGGATACCTTGTTGAGCCTGCAAAGCCCAAAAACACCTTTTCCCGACGAAGAAATTTTTATCATGTACCACCAAATTACAGAGCTATATTTTAAGCTTTCGTTACATGAATGCAACCAAATTTCGAACCATGAAAACTTAACAGCCGAGTTTTTTACCGCACGAGTTAAACGCATAAATGCTTATTTTAATGCCTTAACTACCTCTTTTGAGGTGATGGTAAATGGCATGGAGAAAGAACAATTTTTAAAGTTCAGAATGTCGTTGCTGCCCGCAAGCGGGTTCCAATCTGGACAATACCGCATGATAGAAATTTGTGCTACAGACTTAACCCAACTGGTGGATAAAAGCCAACGCGAAAGCTTACAAAATGCCAGTATAGAAGAGAAATTTGAACACATTTATTGGAAATTTGGCGCTACCGAATTGGCCACCGGAAAGCAAACACTAACCTTAAAGCAATTTATCAAAAAATATGCATCGCAATTTTTAGCTTTAGCAAAAGAAAGAAGCACCAATAATTTTTCGGCGCTGTACCAGCAGTTAAAAACTAAAGGAGAAGACGTAAATGTGTTGGCAGAAGAACTTCGCAAATTAGATTTATTCGTAAACGTAGAATGGCCTTTGTCGCATTACAAGTCTGCTGTACGCTATTTAGAAAAAGACCCTGTAGATGTTGCCGCAACTGGCGGAACAAATTGGCAAAAATATTTGCCTCCTCGTTTCCAAAAACGAATTTTCTATCCCTTTTTGTGGACACAAGAACAGCTTGAGGAATGGGGAAAAACTTGGGTGCTTAGTGTATTAAAAACACTGAAATCGGAAAAATAAATTACGGTAAAAGGCTGTTTTTTCATACTTTTGCAAAAAATTAAATACCCAAAGCAGTGATAGATACCTTAAAAATTCAAACTACAAAAACTAGTCATTCTAGGTTAGCGGAAACTGATTTTTCCAACCTGCCTTTTGGAAAAATTTACACCGACCATATGTTTATGGCCGATTTTGAAGATGGCGAATGGAAAAATTTTCAAATTTTACCGTTTGGTCCTATTGCAATGAGTCCGGCAATTTCTGCGCTACACTACGGACAAGCAATTTTTGAAGGAATGAAAGCGTATCGTTTGCAAAATGGACAAATTAGCTTATTTAGAGCCGACAAAAATTTTGAGCGTTTTAATATTTCTGCCGATCGTATGTGCATGCCCACACTGCCAAAAGAAATATTTATGGAAGCTGTGCGTACTTTGGTAAATTTAGACAAAGATTGGGTACCACACCAAGAAAACTACTCCCTTTATTTGCGCCCAGTAATGTTTGCAACAGACACTTCATTAGGCGTAAAAGCAAGTGAAACCTATAAATTTGTTTTATTGGCCACCCCAACAGGTCCATATTATACCAAAGCTTTAAAAGTAAAAATAGAAACAGAATATAGCCGTGCAGCCGAAGGTGGAGTTGGCTTTGCAAAAACTGCAGGAAACTATGCCCGTTCGCTTTATCCATTTGCCCAAGCACAAAAAGAAGGATTTGATCAATTAATTTGGACAGATGCTAAAACACATAGCTTTGTTGAAGAATCTGGCGCAGCCAACTTAATGTTTGTAATTGATGGTAAAATTATTACTGCTTCTCTTGGCGACACCATTTTAAATGGCGTAACCCGCAA
>CANHHZ010000158.1 GCA_947460275.1 Sphingobacteriaceae bacterium
AAGTCTTCTATTCATAATTTATATGCCTGTGGCGAAGTTTCATCAACAGGTTTACATGGTGCTAACAGGTTAGCTTCAAATTCATTGTTGGAAGCAACTGTTTTTGCACACCGAATTTTCGAATCGGCTATTGCCAATTTTAAAAATAATACCATCCCCGATGATATTCCTGAATGGGATGACAAAGGTGTAATACAGATGAACGAAGATATTTTAGTAACCCACAATTTACGCGAAACACAAAAAATAATGAGCGATTATGTAGGTATTGTCCGTTCTGATTTTAGGTTGGATAGGGCTATGCGCCGCTTGTTTTTATTGTACGAAGAAACAGAACAGTTTTACAAACAAAACAAGGTTTCTGTTAAACTATGCGAATTGAGAAACGTGATACAAGTGGCTTATATGGTAATTAAATCGGCCAAAGCCCGTAAAGAAAGTAGGGGATTACACTATACTACAGATTATCCACAACACGCGAAAACATTGATAGATACAATCATTTAATATTATAATTAATGGTATTGGAAAAATTAGAATGACAATTTATCTAAATACTAACATCTAATTACTAAATACTATAAATATGCCCATAATTTTACCAGTTAAAAACATTAGCCCAAAATTGGGAAACGATTGTTTTATTGCACCAAACGCAACCCTAGTTGGCGATGTTGTAATGGGAAATAACTGTTCGGTATGGTTTAATGCTGTAATTAGAGGTGATGTAAATGCCATCACCATTGGCAACGAAACTAATATACAAGACGGAGTTGTTATTCACGCCACTTACTTAAAGGCAGCAACACACATTGGTAATAGAGTTTCTGTTGGGCACAACGCTATTGTACATGGTTGTACCGTTAAAGACAATGTTTTAATAGGTATGGCAGCCATTGTAATGGATAATGCCGTGGTCAACGAATATTGTATTATTGCTGCTGGATCTGTAGTTTTAGAAAATACCATTTGCGAAAGTGGTTATATTTATGCTGGTACACCCGCTAAAAGAATAAAGCCCATTACCGAGGAGCAAAGGGCTTTATTAAATCAATTACCAGATAATTATATCATGTATAGCAGCTGGTTTGCTATTTAGTCCACCAAAAATGTATTTTAAAAAACTATTACTAATTATTTTTAGGTATGTCAATAGTTTCTTTTCTGTCCCAGTTTGCTCTTATAGATAACTCTTTAGTCTCGTACCAAATTTTTTCTGGTTGTAAACCTTTACTTACATTACCTGTATCCCAAATTCCATTTTTGTTTTCATCGTAAATGATACGGGCATAATATATTCCGGCTTTATAATTAGCAAAGGTCAAGGTTTGATTTTTATTAATCAATAAGCTCGAAACTACATTTTCTTTTTTCTCATTTACAATTTCTAAAATGTAGCTTAATGTAGTATCTGGTACTTTAACAGTCAACATTAAAGTGCCATAATCGTCGCTATTTGCTAAACTAAATTTCTTGTTTATTTCTTTATTGGTCGACTTAAAAACCCCTGTTATCGCTTCGTTTCCTATTTTTAAAATATAGTTTTCTTTCTTTTTCCATGGATATTTAACTACATAGGTTAAAACATCTGTGCTGTCTGTAGTGATGGTAAAGCCGCTTTTTTGAATAGAATCTTCTAAAAGCACTATTTTATTCACATCAATTTTTTGAATAGGAAGATTAAAATATAGATTTAATGTTCTATTTGGATTAAGTAATCCATTAGTTGTATTGTCTGTAATTTGTATGTTTCGAAGGTAAGTGTCTTTTTTTCCGCGGGTAAATTTTACTTCTTCTAACTTCTTGTCTGTATCATAAATAGCAAGTTTTAAAGAATCGAAACTTAAATCTGCCAGCCATACCTTTACACTGTCGTTTGTTTTATTGAAACGAACAGTTTTGTCTTCATTTATTTTTGCTGGTTCGCTAACCACTATACTCGGCTTTTTCAATTTTTGATTAAAAACCATGCTTATGCTTCCATCTGCATTCAACTTTCTATCAGTTACTCTAAATTTTTCTGGCAATTCTTTAAAGACAGCTATTTTTAAGCTATCAATATTTTGAGTTAAAACTAAAGGCGTTTTGATAAAGCCAATTTCGTCGCTGTTTTGTTGATATATTTTATCTCCTCCACCATTTTCTTTCAACGCATAAATTTTATAAGTTCCTTTTCTTAGGTTTTTAAGCCTAAAGTTTCCAGCACTATCTGTAGAGGTATAAATGTTTGGGCGTTTCTTTCCAACTAAACTATCCTTTTCTAAAGGAAGAATAAAAACTGTTGCATCAACTTCGTTTTTTCCTGTTAATGCATTTTTAACATTTCCGCTTATACTTAACGAATCTAAACTTGCTCCCGTGGAAAACACATAGCTAAAGTTTTTTAAAATATTTCCTTCGTTTAAATCTGTAATAGATTTACCAAAATTTAAAGTGTAGGTGGTGTTTTTTTCTAAACTATCTTGAAGCGTGATTTCTAATTTTTTAAATTTTGTTTTTAAAATAAGAGGGCGCTCTTGTTCTGGAGAAATTGAAAATTCCTTAAACTCATTTTGTAGTTTAATGTATTCGTCAAATTCTATAACAATTTTTTTGGCTGAAAAATTTGTACTCAAATTTTTTGGTGTAATTGTAACTACTTTAGGAGGTGTAGTATCTCTTGGCCCGCCTTGTGGGTTTTTTGTGCTTGCACAACTAAATAATAAAAGGCAAACCCAAAGTATGATTAAAAAATCGAATGACCGTGATATTGTTTTGTTTTTTTGCATTTAAATGAGATATAACGAACTTTGTGTTGTTTTAGATAAATATCATTAAAAAAATTCAAAAAGCGTTTAAATCGCTTTATAATAAGTTAAAATAAAATTAATTTAAATTATTGATTTTCAACACTTTACAGTTTATTTTGTAATATGTACCATTAAAACGGAGATATCAGACGGCGAAACCCCTGAAATTCGAGAAGCTTGGCCTAAAGTACGCGGTTTTATTTTTAATAATTTTTCACGCGCTTCTTTTGACAAGGAAATAAGTTTGTTGTAATCAAAATCTGGATTGATACTTTTGTCTTCCATTTTTTGCATCTTGTTTACAATTTCATTTTCTTTTTCGAAATAGCTTTCATATTTTATTTTTATTTCCGCTTGTTCAATCGTTTCTTTGTCGTATTTGCTAAGGTGTTCATCAAAAGATTTGCTTACTGCTCTCAAATCATTTATACCAACTTGTGGCCTGCTCAATACATTAAATATTTTCACATTCTGGCTTAGCGGATTTGTTCCCAGTGAGGCTAACAATTCGTTTGCCTCGCCCATCTCAATTCCTTGTTTTTTTGTAAAGGCAACAATATCGTCTGAATTTTTAATTTTATCATTTACGATGGCTAAACGTTCATCATTAATTAATCCAAGTTGATGCGCAATAGGAGAGAGCCTAATGTCTGCATTGTCTTGGCGCAAAAGCAACCTATGTTCTGCTCTAGACGTAAACATTCTGTAGGGCTCTTCGGTTCCTTTGGTAACCAAATCATCAATCAAAACCCCAATATACGACTCTGATCTTTTCATTATCAGTTCGTGTTGGTCGTTTATCTTTTGATGTGCATTTATTCCGGCGATAAAGCCTTGGCTTGCGGCCTCTTCATAGCCAGTGGTGCCGTTGATTTGGCCCGCAAAAAAAAGATTACGAATTAATTTGGTTTCTAAGGTTAATGATAGCTGTGTAGGTGGAAAGTAATCGTATTCTATTGCGTAACCTGGCCTAAACATTTTAGCTTTCTCAAATCCTGGAATTTGGGTTAAGGCCTTATATTGCACATCCTCTGGCAAGGAAGTAGAAAAACCATTTACATAAATTTCGCAAGTATTTAATCCTTCTGGTTCTACAAAAATTTGATGTCTTTCACGCTCGGCAAATCTATTTATTTTATCTTCAATAGAAGGACAATATCTCGGGCCTAAACCTTTAATTCGACCTGTAAACATTGGTGATTTTTCGAAGCCCTCTTTTAACGTTTCGTGAACATTGGTGTTGGTGTATGTAATCCAACAGCAGCGTTTTTCGCTAGGTCTTTCTACGTTAGTATAAGAAAAACGACCAGGGTTTTCATCCCCCCATTGCTCTTCCATTAAAGCATAGTTTAACGACCTTCCATCTACACGAGGGGGTGTTCCAGTTTTCATTCTACCGGCTTCAAAACCTAAAGTAGTGAGTTGTTCTGTAATTCCCGTTGCCGCTTTTTCTCCAGTTCTTCCTCCGCCAAATTTCTTTTCGCCAATATGTATAATACCATTTAAAAACGTACCATTAGTAAGCACCACTGCTTTTGCTTTAATCTCTACGCCTAAGGCGGTTTTTACCCCAACAACCGTGTTGTTTTTGACCAATAAACTACTCACCATCTCTTGCCAAAAGTCAACATTAGGGGTTCTTTCTAAGGCCAGTCGCCATTCTTCGGCAAATCTTTTTCTGTCGTTTTGTGCTCTTGGGCTCCACATTGCGGGGCCTTTAGATAAATTAAGCATTCTAAACTGAAGGGTAGTTTTGTCGCTAATTATACCCGAATAGCCACCCATAGCGTCAATTTCTCGCACAATTTGTCCTTTAGCTACGCCACCCATGGCAGGGTTACAGCTCATCTGCGCAATGGTCTCCATATTCATAGTTACCAACAAAACAGACGAACCAAGGTTTGCCGCCGCTGCTGCTGCTTCGCACCCAGCATGACCAGCACCAACCACTATTATATCGTATTCTTTAAACATTTTCTATTTATTTGTTTCACGTGAAACAGCACAAAGCTAGGCTAAAATTTCTTTAAATTTTTATCCGTTTCACGTGAAACATTATTTTTTAAAATATATTTTTAACAACCCACACACCGCAACGGCGCTCCAAACAGCTTCTAAAATTACGAAAGGCCAAAAAGGAATTAACCAAGAGGCGTAACCCGCAA
>CANHHZ010000159.1 GCA_947460275.1 Sphingobacteriaceae bacterium
CTTGCTCCGCCCAATTCTTCGGCGCTAACTTCTTCATGGGTAACGGTTTTAACCACATTAGGGCCAGTTACAAACATATAAGAAGTGTTTTCTACCATTAAAATAAAATCGGTAATGGCAGGCGAATAAACGGCGCCGCCAGCACAAGGGCCCATAATTGCCGATAGCTGAGGGATCACACCCGACGCTTGTACGTTTCGGTAAAAAATATCTGCGTAGCCCCCAAGTGAAACTACACCTTCTTGTATACGTGCGCCGCCGCTATCGTTTAAACCAATAATTGGTGCGCCATTTTTGGTGGCCATTTCCATTATTTTGCAAATTTTTTCGGCATGGGTTTCAGAAAGTGAACCCCCAAAAACGGTGAAATCTTGAGAAAAAACGTAGGTTAATCGTCCGTTTACAGTTCCATATCCAGTAACAACACCATCCCCGTAGAATTTTTCTTTCTCCATACCAAAATCGGTGCTGCGGTGCGTAACCAACATGCCTATTTCTTCAAAAGAACCTTCGTCTAGTAGAAAATGAATGCGTTCTCGGGCAGTAAGTTTACCTTTTTTGTGCTGACTGTCAATTCGTGTTTGACCACCGCCTAAATGGGCAGTGTTTATTTTATCTTGTAAAATTTCGAGTTTATTTTTCATTTCAGAAATGAGTTTTTATCAATCGATAATGTTATACTTGACCCTTTTTTTTAAAAAAAATATTTTTTGCCAATTTAAGGATAGAAATTTACATATACAGTGATTCACTGAAAAATTGACAAAATACAAGATAAATTGCTATTTTTGTTTCTCTCTATTTTACATATGCTTTTCAGAAAATATAGCTTATCGATTGTTTTTTGTTTTTTAGGCATTTTTATGGCTAAGATGATTATTTCTGGAGCACCTGTGTATTTCTCTCACTTAGATAAAAGCTTGATGAACGCTGTTATCATGCAATTAGAGGCAGAAAATAATGGCGATGATGCAGGAAAAGCAAATATAAAATTTGCCGACCATAAATTAATGTTTGATACACAAGACATTAGTTATGTGCCTATTTTTAATGTGCTTGACACGATGATTAGGTTTGTGACTCACGCTCATCGATACTTCGATCCCTATCATCCTTCAGTTCCTACTCCACCTCCTAATTTGGTTTAATTAAAAGGCTCGGCATTTTACGTGCTGTAATTATTTAGTTATTAATCAAATCAAAAATTTTATGTTAAATCAAAGTTCGAACCCTACAGGGTTCGAAGGGAATAAGTATATACTTCAAAAAAATCTAAAAAAGGATTTGCCTTCCAGTATTGTGGTCTTTTTAGTAGCATTACCCTTGTGTTTGGGTATCGCCTTGGCTTCTGGTGCGCCACTTTTTGCTGGGCTTGTCGCCGGTATTGTTGGCGGTGTTATGGTTGGCATGGTAAGTGGTTCGCAACTAAGTGTTAGCGGCCCTGCGGCTGGGTTAACCGTAATTGTTTTGGGAGCGATTACCCAGCTGGGTAATTATCAAGTTTTTTTATTAGCCTTGGTGTTGGCTGGAGTTTTGCAATTATTGCTGGGCTTAATTAAGGCGGGTACAATTGGTAATTACTTCCCTTCCAGTGTAATAGAGGGGATGTTGGCTGCAATTGGGCTTATTTTAATTTTAAAGCAATTGCCTCACGCTTTAGGCGTAGACAGCGATTTCTTAGGTGATGAAACTTTTTTTCAAGGCGACCATCAAAATACATTTTCTGCAATTAGCAATGCATTTAGCCATTTTAGTTTAGGCGCAATCATCATCAGTTTGTTGTCTGTTTTAATTTTAGTTTTTTGGCCGAAGTTTAAAAAATTAAGTATTGTACCAGCGCCCTTATTGGTAGTGGTTTTGGGCGTTACTTTAAGTTCGTTGTTTCAAAATTCAAATTTTGCCTTAAGACCCGAACAATTGGTAACTATTCCGGTTGTTAATGGTTGGGGAGAATTTGCTAATTTGTTTACTATGCCCGATTTTTCAGCTATTGACAATAAACAGGTTTGGGTTATTGCTTTTACTATAGCCATTGTGGCTAGTTTAGAAACCCTTCTTAGTGTAGAAGCAGTTGATAAAATAGATCCTATCAAAAGAGTAACGCCAACCAATCGCGAACTTATTGCGCAGGGAATAGGTAATATTTCAAGTGCAATGTTGGGTGGTTTGCCTATGACTTCGGTAATTGTACGTAGTTCGGCAAATGTAAATGCTGGAGCTCGTACTAAAATGTCGGCCGTTTTTCATGGTTTATGGTTGTTGTTGTCTCTACTATTTATACCAAATCTTATTAATATGATACCTCTGGCTTGTTTAGCGGCTATATTATTAGTTACTGGTTATAAACTAACAAGAATACCTTTGTTTAAACACATGTATCATAAGGGTTGGGATCAATTTATCCCATTTGTGGTTACCGTAATTGCGGTGGTGCTTACCGATTTGTTGAAAGGTGTGGCCATTGGGATGGTTTTTTCTATATTTTATCTTTTACGTACCAATATGCGCAATCCTTTTTTCTATAAGATACAAGAAGAAGGCGATAAAAAGAACATCAGAATAAAGCTTGCCGAAGAGGTTTCGTTTTTAAACAAGGCTGCCATTCAAGTTTTATTAACCAACATACCAAAAGAAACCAACGTAATTATTGATGGTTCTAATTCGCGATTTATAGACCCCGATGTTTTAGAAACCATATTTAATTATAAAAACAATGCTTATACCAAAGGCATTATTGTTACCTTAGAGCACATTAAAAAGAATTATACTGTGCCAAAATTAAATTCAAAAATTGTAGAAGAAATTAATTAATAAAATTATGTGCGCAAAAACAACAGATATAAATAATAAACCCTTGCATATTTCTTACGAAAGCTTATTGCAAGGCAATAAAGATTGGGTTCAAGAAACATTACAAGCTGATCCTGATTATTTCAATAAACTTTCGGCAGGACAAAAACCACCAATTTTATGGATTGGTTGCTCGGATAGTCGTGTGCCTGCCAACCAAATTACAAATACCAATCCTGGTGATATTTTTGTACATCGCAACATTGCAAATGTGGTTGTGCATACAGATATGAACATGTTAAGCGTACTCGATTATGCCGTAAATGTGTTGGAGGTAGAGCATGTGATTGTATGTGGGCATTATGGTTGCGGTGGAGTAGAAGCCGCAATGGGCAACAAGCAATTTGGTATTATCGATAACTGGTTGAGAAACATTAAAGATACTTACCGTTTGCACTACCACGAATTAGACTTAATTTCGGACCATAAAAAACGAGCCGAAAAATTGGTGGAGTTAAATGTAATTGAAGGCGTGTTTAACTTGTCTAAAACATCAATAGTTCAAAACCGATGGAAAAATGGTAAAAAATTAGGCCTGCACGGATGGGCTTATAGTTTGGAAACCGGTTTAATTAAAGATTTAAATGTTACTTGTGAAAATAATAGTCACATGAGTGCTGTTTTTAAAATAGCGGATATTGACAAAGTTTAATTTTCAATTTCCATAAAAAAAACGCCACAATTAATTGTGGCGTTTTTTTTATGAATTAAATTTTACTCAGCTAAAAATGGATAGCGGTAATCTTTAGGTGGGTCAAATGTTTCTTTGATGGTGCGAGGAGAAACCCAACGCAATAGGTTAATCATCGAACCAGCTTTGTCATTAGTACCACTTCCTCTGGCACCGCCAAAAGGTTGTTGGCCCACTACGGCGCCAGTACATTTATCATTAATGTAAAAGTTGCCAGCGGCATTTCGCAAACGTTGTGTAGCTTTTTCAATAGCATAACGGTCTTGTGCAATTACTGCTCCTGTTAATGCATACATTGAAGTGGTATCGATAACTTCTAAAATCTCGTCAAAAGCTTCGTCATCATATACATAAACGCTCAATACTGGTCCAAATAACTCTTCGCACATGGTGGTATATTTAGGGTCGTTTACAACTAAAACAGTAGGTTCAATAAAGTAACCTTTGCTTTTGTCGTAATTACCGCCTGCCATAACTTCTACACCTTTGTCGTTTTTAGCTGCATCTATGTATTTAGCTAAACTATTGAAAGATTTCTCGTCGATAACGGCGTTGATAAAGTTGCTAAAATCTTCTGTTGGCCCCATTTTAAAGGTTGCCAAATCGCGTAGCATAAACGCTTTTATTTTTGGCCAAATGCTTTTTGCAATATAAACCCTACTTGCAGCTGAGCATTTTTGTCCTTGATACTCGAATGCGCCGCGTAAAATTGCAGTGCTCGAAACTTCGGCTTCTGCCGAGCCGTGTATCAAAATAAAATCTTTTCCTCCGGTTTCGCCAACAATGCGTGGATAAGTTTTAAACTTATGAATGTTGTTGCCTATGGTTTTCCAAATGTCTTGAAAAACGCCCGTTGAACCTGTAAAATGTATTCCTGCAAAATCTGGGTGAGAGAAAATTACATCGCCTGCATCTGGTCCAGAAACGTAAACCAAGTTGATAACGCCATCTGGTAATCCCGCTTCGCGAAAAATTTGCATCAAAACATTTGCCGCATAAATTTGGGTGTTTGCAGGCTTCCAAACCACCACATTACCCATCATGGCTGCCGAAGTTGGCAAGTTGCCCGCAATGGCCGTAAAGTTAAATGGGGTTAGGGCAAAAACAAAACCTTCTAATGGGCGTTGTTCAACTCTGTTCCAGCTACCTTTAGGCGAAACTGGTGGTTGTTGCTTATATATTTCGCTCATGTAACTTACATTGAAGCGTAAAAAGTCGATCAACTCGCAAGCGGCATCAATTTCTGCTTGATAGGCATTTTTGCTTTGCCCCAACATGGTTGCTGCATTTAATTTGTAGCGGTAGGGGCCGGCAATTAAATCGGCGGCTTTTAGAAAAATAGCTGCTCTGTGTTCCCATGCTAAATTTTCCCAATTGGCTTTTGC
>CANHHZ010000160.1 GCA_947460275.1 Sphingobacteriaceae bacterium
AGAATTATCGTTTCTGCATGGAATGTGGCCGAAATAGAAAATATGGCTTTGCCGCCGTGCCACGCTTTTTTTCAATTTTATGTAGCCGATGAAAAGTTAAGCTGTCAGTTGTATCAACGCAGTGCAGATATATTTTTAGGTGTACCTTTTAACATTGCTTCTTATGCTTTGTTAACCATGATGGTTGCCCAGGTTTGCGGTTTGCAGTACGGCGATTTTATACATACCCTTGGCGATGCGCACTTGTATAACAACCATATCGAACAAGCCAAATTGCAATTGAGCAGAGAGACAAAACCATTACCTCAAATGCTTATCAACCCTGAAGTCAAAAACATCTTCGATTTTAAATTTGAAGATTTTATACTAGAAAATTACGATCCGCATCCACACATTAAAGCAGCTGTTGCAGTTTAAAACTAACAAATGAACGATAACGATTTAAAACCCATCCCAAAAGATTTGGTAATATCCATAGTTGTTGCAATTTCAGAAAACAATGCCATTGGCAAAAACAATCAGTTGCTTTGGCATTTGTCTGCTGATCTTAAACATTTCAAAGAAATTACTTCGGGGCATACCATCGTTATGGGTCGTAAAACTTACGATTCTATTGGAAAACCTTTGCCTAATCGACGAAACATTGTCATTAGCCGAAATACTGACCTCATTTTACCAGGCGTAGAAGTAGTTGGTAGTGTAAATGAAGCATTGGCGCTTTGCACAAGCGAAAAAGAAGTTTTTATGATTGGCGGCGCCGAAATTTACAAACAATCACTCCCAATTACGCAAAAAATCTATTTAACTACGGTACATCAAACATTTGAGGCAGATGCATTTTTTCCTGACTTAAAAACTACCGAATGGAAAGAAACTGAAAAGGAGCAGCATCAAGTGGATGAAAAAAACAATTTGCCCTACACTTTTTCAACATTGGAACGAATTTAACTTATTTCCTTAATAAAATTACAATAACAAGTCCTATTATTTAAAAAATTAATTAGATTTGCCGACTTGTTTAAAAACAGCAAACCATAAAAAAATAATTTACAAACAAATGCAAGGTAAAGGTTTTATTAAATTTATGGCAATACTATTGGGTATTGTCTGTCTCTATTCACTCTCATTTAATTTGGTTACATACAATGTAGAAAAAGATGCGAAAGCATTTGCCAAAGGTGATGCAATTAAAGAAAAAGCTTATTTAGATTCGATGGCAAATGTGCCAGTGTATCCAGTATTTGGTTTAACATACCAACAAGTAAAAGGCAAGGAAATTAACCTTGGTCTTGACTTAAAAGGTGGCATGAACGTGACCATGGAAATTTCGTTGGCCGAACTTACCAAATCGTTAGCGAATAACACTTCAGATGCTACGTTTAACCAAGCTTTGGCCAATGCCCAAGCACAAATGAACGATGGAAGTAAAGATTTTATTTCATTATTTGTAAACGAATACGAGAAAATTGCGCCAAATGGTAAGTTAGTTGATTTTTTTGCAACTCAAGACAATTCCAGTCAGCTAAAAGCTAATGCAAGCAACTCAGATGTAAAAAAATTCCTTTCTAAGGAAGCTAATAGTGCTATTGACCGTTCTTTCACTATTCTTCGTAGCCGTATTGACGGTTTTGGAGTTGTAAGTCCGAACATGCAAAAACAAGAAGGTTCAAACCGAATCTTTATTGAAATGCCAGGCGTACAAGACAAAGAACGTGTACGTAAACTATTACAAGGTTCTGCCGAATTACAATTTTGGCAAGTTTATCAAAACGAAGAAGTTGTTGGCATCTTAGAAAACATCAACAAAACATTAGCTCTTACAGTAAAAGACATTGATACAGCTAAGGCAGTAGCCAAAACTGACACCGCGAAAGCTGACAGTAAATTAGCAGGAATTATCAAAAACAATAAAGATACTTCGGCAACAGCCAAAACCAACGATATAGCTAAAAAGAACCCATTATATGCAGTTTTAAATATCCCTACTTTTACCGCCGAAAACGGACAACAATCTTTACGTCCGGGACCAGTTGTAGGTTGGGTATTACAAAAAGATACGGCAAAAGTAAATGCTTATTTTGCTAAAACTGACATTAAATCACTTATCCCAGGTAACCTTAAATTTATGTGGAGCCTTAAACCTATGGACAAAACCAAGGTTTTTGAATTATATGCGATTAAAGTTACCTCTTTAGATGGTAAACCAGATTTAGGCGGCGAGGCTATTGCAAATGCTCGTAACGATTTTGATCAAACCAACAGACCAGAAGTAACCATGTACATGACTAGCGATGGAGCTATCAAATGGAAAAAAATTACTGCTGATGCTGCTGCAGATCCAAACAACAAAAAAGCAATTGCTATTGTATTAGACAATACTGTGTACTCTGCTCCTACCGTACAAAACGAAATCCCTAACGGTGTATCATCAATTTCTGGTAGCTTTACTCCAGAAGACACAAAAGATTTAGCAAACATCTTGAAAGCGGGTAAGTTACCTGCTCCTGCAAAAATCGTTTCTGATTTTGTGGTTGGTCCATCATTGGGTCAACAAGCAATTGATAGCGGCTTAAACTCATTTGTAATTGCATTTATTGTAATTTTAGCTTTTATGGCGCTTTACTACAATAAAGCAGGATGGGTAGCTAACGCTGCGTTAGTCATTAACCTATTCTTTATCATGGGCGTACTGGCTGCCTTTGGCGCCGTGCTTACCCTACCTGGTATCGCAGGTATCGTATTAACCATTGGTTTATCGGTTGATGCAAACATCTTGATTTTTGAACGTGTAAGGGAAGAGCTTGCCTTAGGTAAAAATACTTCAAACGCAATTAAAGAAGGTTTCAAACACGCTATGTCGTCTATTATCGACTCAAACGTTACCTTGTTTATTCTAGGTGTAATCTTAGGTATATTTGGTACCGGACCAGTGCGTGGTTTTGCTGTTACCTTGTGTGTGGGTATCATTACCTCTTTATTTGCAGCTGTTTTAATCTCTCGCGTAATATTTGAAAGCTTATTGAGCAGAAAAATAAATATCTCTTTCGATAACAAATTCACTAAAAACGCATTTAAAAACATTGCTTTCAACTTTGTTGGACGTAGAAAATTGTATTACGCACTTTCTACTTTAATTATAATTGCAGGTATTGGTTTCTACGTTAAAAATGGTGGGTTAAACCTTGGTGTCGACTTTAAAGGTGGTAGAACTTACATTGTTAAGTTTGACAAAACAATGAACACCGAAGAGGTTTCTAAAAAATTAACTACTAATTTTGAAGGCGAAGAAGCTTTGGTTAAAACTGCCGGAACAGACAACTCTTTAAAAATTACTACACCTTACCATATCCAAGATACAGATGCCAACGCTGATAAAGTTGTAGAGGCTGCATTGAAAAAAGGATTAACAGAACTAGGTGCAAACTATCAAATTGATAGCTCACAAAAAGTAACCCCTACCATTGCAAGTGATATTATTTACGGTGCTTATGGGGCTATTTTGTTCTCTTGTATCGTGATGTTTATTTACATCTTGGTACGTTTTAAAAAATGGCAATATGGTTTAGGTGCGGTTATTGCATTGTTCCATGATGTATTACTGGTATTATCGTTTTACACCATTTTAGATGGCGTATTGCCTTTCCCATTAGAAATTGGACAAGACTTTATCGCGGCTATATTAACGGTAATGGGTTATACCATGACAGAAACTGTGGTTGTATTTGACCGTATCCGCGAACGCTTGAACGAAAGTGGTAAAACTGATGTATATGGCGAAGAACGCAACACCTTAATTAACTTTGCTTTAAACAGTACTTTAAGTCGTACCATTTTAACCTCGTTAACGGTATTCTTTGTACTAACAGTAATCTTTATCTTTGGTGGAGATAGTATCCGCGGATTTATTTTCGCCTTACTTATCGGTCGTATCATTGGTACATATTCATCATTATGTATTTCTACTCCAATCGTAATCGATTTATCAAAAAACGAAGTCAAAAAAGTTAAATAATTAAATTTAACACATTCAATACAAAGCCTTCTAGTTTTCTAGAAGGCTTTTTTGTTTTCTAAAATCTTAATCAAACAACTTAAAACCTATACCTTATAACTTATAACCTTCCTCTTAAAACTAAAAGGATGATTTAGAGGTTATTCTACTATGGAAAAAGAAAAAATAGTAATTATTGGTGGAGGATTTGGCGGCATTGAGTTAGCCAAAAAGCTTCGAAATAAAGAAGTAGAGGTGATGATTTTAGACAAGCACAATTACCATACTTTTCAACCCTTACTGTACCAAGTAGCCACTGGCGGACTTGAAGCAGATTCAATCGCCTTCCCTATCCGAAAAATATTTAAAGGACAAACAAATATAAAATTCAGGGTAACTGAGGTAAAAAAAATCATCGCCGAAGAGCATAAATTATTAACAACCATTGGCGCAATTCACTATGATCATTTGGTGATTGCTACAGGTTCTACGAGCAATTATTTTGGACAAACAGAAATAGAACAGTACGCCATGCCTATGAAATCTATTCCCGAAGCACTAAATCTGAGGAGCTTAATTTTACAAAACTTAGAAGCCGCTCTAATTGCCAAAAACCCTAAAGATGAAGCAGAGTTGCTAAATTTCATCATCGTTGGCGGAGGGCCCACAGGGGTAGAAACTGCTGGCGCCATTGGTGAGCTTAAAAAGCATGTGCTTAAACACGATTATCCTGAACTTGACCTCAGCAAAGTAAATATTTATTTGATAGAAGGTTCGGGAGAATTATTAAGCGCCATGTCTAATCAGGCACAACAAAAAGCCAAACAGTTTTTAGAAGAACTTGGTGTAACTGTATA
>CANHHZ010000161.1 GCA_947460275.1 Sphingobacteriaceae bacterium
AACCAAATCAAAAGGTACGGCAGGATCAAAACTTTCGGGGTATTTGTTGGCTATCGTTTTGTTAAACACATCATGACGTGCCGATGTTAGTCCGTTAGAGCCCATGCCACCATTGTATTCGCTTTCATAGCTTGCTTGTCCGTAAGAAGATAAGCCTACAATCACATCCCCATTTTGTATGGTGTGGTTGCTAATCACTTCATCGCGTTTCATACGGCAGGTAACTGTAGAATCTACAATAATGGTACGCACCAAATCGCCCACATCGGCGGTTTCTCCGCCCGTGCTATAAATAGAAATGCCTAATGCTCTTAATTCGGCCAAAATTTCTTCGGTTCCGTTAATAATTGCGGCAATTACTTCGCCTGGGATGAGGTTTTTGTTGCGACCAATGGTTGATGAAAGTAAAATATTTTCGGTAGCGCCCACACAAATCAAATCATCTAAATTCATGATGATCGCATCTTGTGCAATGCCTTTCCATACCGAAATATCTCCGGTTTCTTTCCAATAGGTAAAAGCTAAAGATGATTTTGTTCCTGCGCCATCGGCATGCATAATGTTGCAATAAGCTTCGTCATTACCCAAAATATCGGGAATAATTTTGCAAAATGCTTGAGGGAAAATGCCTTTATCTATATTTTTAATTGCAGCATGAACATCCTCTTTAGAGGCCGAAACGCCACGCTGGTTATACCTATTGTCGCTCATATTGCAAAGATAGTTTTTTAAGGTTAAAGGTAAAAGGTTAAAGGTGGCTAATATGATTAACCAGCTTTAAAATAGCTTTATTTTTTTTAACAGTAAATCTTAAGCGCTTCTCATTATCTTTTCCATCTTACGTCCTTTGGCTAGCTCATCCACTAATTTATCTAAATATCTTACTTGTTGCGTTAAAGCATTTTCTATTTGTTCTATTCTATAGCCGCAAATTACGCCTGTAATAAGATGGGTGTTAGGGTTTAATTTTGCAAATTCAAAGAAATTTTTAAATGTTGTTTTTTGTTCGATAAGCTCTTGCAACTTTTTTACGTCATAACCGGTTAGCCACTCAATTACCTGATGCAGTTCTTCTATTGTTCTTCCTTTCTTCTCTACTTTTGCGATATAATGAGGATATACTGAGGCAAAGGTCATTTTTGCAATGCGCTCATCGTGATGGCTTGTGTTGTTCATCCTTATGTATTAGTTTGATAAATTATTCTCTTAACAAAAATAAAAGTATCAATCTGAAACGAAAAATAGGTAAATTATTCATAAAAAAAAGCGCCTCAATTACTTGAGGCGCTAAAAAAAATAAACCAATTCAAATGTTATTTTAAAAACAATAACTCTCTAAATTTAGGTAATGGCCAAAGGCTGTCATCAACAATTTGTTCTAATTTATCGGTGTGGTAACGGATGGTGTCAAAGTAAACTTTAACTTTTTCATCATAACCGATTGCCTTATCGCGTGTATCTTCAATGTTGTTGATTACTTTACGTTGGGCAAGCATGGCGTCAATATTGGTTTTAATTTCTCCAATATGTTTCGAAAGCTGATTGATGATGGCCAATGGTGTTGCTATAGCTTCTTTGCTTAAGCCTAATTCTTTTAAACCCTTAGCGTTTTCAATTAATGTATTTTGATAGGCAATTGCGGCCGGTAAAATTTGACTGTGTGTAACTTCGCCCATTACACGGGCCTCAATTTGTAATTTTTTATAGAAGTTTTCTAATAAAATTTCGTGACGGGCATGTAGTTCGCGTTGACTAAAGATGTTGGTTTTGGTAAACAACTCAGTAGTTTTTTCGCTTACCAATGCATCTAAAGCTTTAGGCGTAGTTTTAATGTTTGATAAACCGCGTTTTGCTGCTTCGTCTGCCCATTCTTGACTATAGCCATTGCCTTCAAAACGGATATTTTTAGATTCCTTAATGTATTTTTTAATAACCGTTAATAGGGCTACATCTTTTTTGTCGCCTTTTTTAATCAATTTATCTACATCAACTTTAAATTTTACCAATTGATCTGCCACAATAGCATTTAAAACAGTCATTGGTGCCGATGAATTAGCTGATGAACCTACCGCCCTTAACTCGAATTTATTACCTGTAAATGCAAATGGCGAAGTACGGTTACGGTCGGTGTTGTCTAATAATATTTGAGGGACTTTAGGTATTCCTAGCCAAAGACCATTTTCTTCTTTAGTTTTTTTGCTGATGCGAGAATGCTCAATTTCATCTAAAATTTCATCTAATTGTTGACCCAAGAAGATAGAAATGATAGCAGGAGGTGCTTCGTTTGCGCCTAAACGGTGATCGTTGCTTACCGATGTGATGCTTGCTCTTAATAAATCGGCATGCTCACAAACTGCTTTGATCGTGTTCACAAAAAACGTTAAAAACATCAAGTTGTTTTTAGGTGTTTTACCTGGAGCTAATAAGTTTTTACCAGTATCAGTTATTAACGACCAGTTGTTGTGTTTACCAGATCCGTTAACACCTGCATAAGGCTTTTCGTGTAATAAAACTTTAAAATTATGTCTGCGTGCAACTTTTTCCATTACATCCATCAATAATTGATTGTGATCTATGGCCAAGTTAATTTCTTCGTAAATAGGTGCGCACTCAAATTGCGAAGGAGCAACCTCATTGTGGCGTGTTTTTAAAGGTATACCTAATTTCAAAGCCTCATTTTCAAAATCTACCATGTAAGCAAATACACGTTCTGGAATAGAACCGAAGTAATGGTCTTCTAATTGTTGTCCTTTTGCAGACATGTGGCCGAATAAGGTACGTCCTGTTAAAGCTAAGTCAGGACGTGCGTTAAACAAAGAAAGGTCTACCAAAAAATATTCTTGCTCTATACCTAATGAAGCATTTACTTTAGTGATGCCTTTGTCAAAATATTGGCAAACATCAACAGCAGCTTTGTCCAATGCCGCTACAGCTTTTAATAATGGTGCTTTAAAATCTAAGGCTTCGCCGGTGTAAGAAACAAATACGGTTGGAATACAAAGTGTTTTGCCTGCTTTGCTTTCCATAATAAATGCTGGTGATGAAGGATCCCAGGCGGTATAACCACGAGCTTCGAAGGTATTGCGGATACCACCGTTTGGAAAACTAGAAGCATCAGGTTCTTGTTGTACCAGAGCGCTACCTGCAAATTTTTCAATGGCGCCTTCGCTACTTGGTTCAAAAAACGAATCGTGTTTTTCTGCGGTCGAGCCGGTTAAAGGTTGAAACCAGTGGGTGTAATGTGTAACACCCTTAGCCATCGCCCAAGTTTTCATTGCAGAAGCAATTTGATTAGCATCTTCTTGATTGAGTAATTCCCCCTGTCCGATGGTGGAAATTAATTTTTCATAAACTTCTTTGGTCAAGAAGTCTTTCATTTTTTTCTTATCAAAAACATTTGAGCCGAAAAAATCAGAAATTTTGGTTGAAGGAGCGGTTACTTCTGGAGAAACTCTATTTTGAGCTTCTTTTAATGCAATTGTTCTTAGACTTTTCATGGATTTATTTAAAATTTACTTCAAAATTAAAATTTTTTGTCAAAATTTTTTATATTTTTTCAATTTTTTATATTTTTTTATTAAAAAAGGTTAATATTTTTGATTTTTTTCATAAATTTTAAATTTTAGTACTCTATTTATCTGTTTTATATTATTTTTTTATTTTTATGGAATAAGAATAAAATTTACATCATAGCTAAAACTTAAAGCTATGTTAAGAAACTTTTCAAATTTATACAGTAGCGAGTGGCTCGCCATTGTATTTTCTAACCGAAACAAAGATTATGGGGCTTACGAGTTAAGAACTCATGCCTCGCAACACTTAATTAAAGCATTTTTAATTGCTGCACCTGTATTTATGTTGCTTTTTGTCGGTCCAATGATTTATTCGCAATATAAAAAGGGATCAGAGGTAGAAGTGAATGTGGTCATGCAAACTCAAGCTATTGAACCTATACACGAAATTAAGCAAGAAAAGCCTAAACAAGAAGAGCCTAAAAAAGAAATGACTAAGGCTAAAACAATGCCGCCTGCTAAAACAGTAAATTTAAGTGCAAATATTAAGGTAATTGAGGAAACAATTGCCGAACCTCCAACTACGGCACAGGTAAACAACGCTGTGGTAGGTAGTGTAACCACAAATGGAGCTGAAGGTAACGCAAACGCAATGCCTAGTACAACCACACAAAGTGGAGTTGATGGTAATGGAGCTGGCACCGATAATACTGTATATCCTACTGGAAGTGTTGAGGTTTATCCAGAATTTCCGGGTGGGATGCAGGCCTGGGCAAAATTTTTGCAACGCAATTTACAGTATCCCTACATGGCACAAGAAAACGAGGTGCAGGGAATGGTTTATGTAAGTTTTGTGGTAGAAAAAGATGGTAGCATTACCGATGTTAAAGTGGTAAGAGGCATTGGTGCAGGTTGCGATGAGGAAGCGGTAAGAGTAATCAAAAAGTCGCCAAAATGGAAAGCTGGCTTACAAAATGATCAAGCGGTTAGGGTACGTTACCAAATGCCTATTAATTATACGCTTCAGTAAATATTTAAAAAACAAAAAGCGATGATCAAATCATAGCTTTTTTTTATTTATTTCTCTTTGTTTATCCATTTTCTGGCGTTTACAAAAGCTTCCATCCATGGCGTTACTTCATCTTTTCTTCCGTTTGGATAATTTGCCCAATGCCACTGAAACAGCGAGCGCTCTATGTGTGGCATCATCACCAAGTGTCGGCCAGTTTCATCACAGAGCATAGCGGTATTGTACGCCGAGCCATTCGGGTTTGCTGGATAACTTTCGTAAGCGTATTTGGCTACAATTTGATAGTCGCTTTCTGCCTGAGG
>CANHHZ010000162.1 GCA_947460275.1 Sphingobacteriaceae bacterium
ATGGTATATAGCATTGCGGGCAACAACACCAAAGTTGCGCCAGGTATTGCTTTAGCCATGGTGGGTAGCGTAAGTTATTTTGGCTTTTTAATGGGCCCTCCGTTAATTGGCTATATTTCGGCCTTGGCCAATTTGCGCTATTCTTATGCGGTAATAGGCTGTTTTGGCCTGCTTATAACGGCATTGGTGGCTAAGTTAAGTGCGATAAAGTAGGGGTGGAATAAGGAACAATCCCGCATGGGCGGAATTAGCTTGCCTGTGTCGTCATCCTCAGCTTGACTGGGGATCATAAAGCGTTGCTAGGCTTTTCTACAGCATTACGATTCCCGTTTTCACGGGAATGACGGGATGTATGAGGTGTCATCCTAAGCTTGGCTGGGGATCATAAAGTATTAGTAGGCTTTTCTACTATTTTACGATTTCCATTTTCCCGGGAATCACTTATAACGGCATTGGTGGCTAAGTTAAGTGCGATAAAGTAGGGGTGGGATAAGGAATAAGGAACAAAGAGCAAAGAATAAAGAGCAAGGAAGAAAGAATAAAGAGTAGGGGTTAAATAACGAGGCTTAGTGCCGGTTTTGCTATAGCGATGGATTTCAATCCATCGTAAAATGTGCAAAATAACAAATTTGTTTAGCAAGCATGGGGATGGATTTCAATCCATCCAACAATTGTAAATATTCCCAAATAAAAACCCCCATTTAATCAGCGATTAAATGGGGGTTTTTGCTATTGGATTAAATTAATCTTCTTTAACTTTCTGTTGTTTCGGTTTTTGGTGATTTCTTAAACCAACTTTTTACCCTTTTAGAATTGATATCGCCTAATAAATACATACAAGGCACCAATATTAAGGTAAGGAAAGTAGCAAAGGCCAAGCCAAAAATCATGGTCCATGACAATGGTCCCCAGAAAGCAACATTATCGCCACCGAAGTAAATATGTGGATTAAATTCGGTAAATAAAGTGGTGAAATCCATGTTTAAGCCCACTGCAAGTGGAATTAAACCTAGCATGGTTGCGGTTGCGGTAAGCAACACCGGAGTCATCCTTGTTCGGCCAGCCTCAATTACTGCAGCTTTTACCTCCATGCCTTGTTCAATCAGCAAATCGGTAAATTCTACCAATAAAATACCGTTTCTTACCACGATACCTGCCAAGGCAACAATACCAATGCCACTCATCACTACCGACATTTCCATGCCAAAAATGGTAATGCCCAACATTACTCCAATAATACTGAAAAGGATTTCAGTTAAAATAATGACCGGTTTACTGATAGAATTAAACTGAGTTACCAAAATAATTAAAATTAGTCCTAAGGCGGTTAACATGGCTTTACCTAAAAATGCTGCGGTTTCCAATTGTTCTTCTTGCTCGCCGGCCATTTTAACGCTTACCCCATCTGAAACTTTAAATTGGTCAATTTCTGATTGAATATTAGCCACCACCTGATTAGGGTTATAATTAGCCAATACGTTTGAAGACAAGATGATGATCCTTTTTTCTTGCTTGCGTTTAATACCTCCGTAAGTATTTACATAGTCGATGTTGGCAAAAGAAGATAAAGGGACTTGTCTGATGGCTCCGCCCATACCCATGTCGCGGTAGGTGACCCTCATGTTGCGCAGAGCATCTAAATTGTTTCTTTGATTTTCTTGCGAGCGAAGGGTGATGTCGTAATCTTCATCCACATCTCTAAATTTAGAGATTTCTTTTCCAAAGATAGCGGTACGCAAATCCATTCCAATTTGTCCTGATGAAATCCCCTCGCGATTGGCCCTTTCGCGGTCAATATCAAATACAATTTCGGGTTTGTTGTTTTGAAAATCTGATTTCAATTCTTCAATCCCTTCAATTTTTTTAGCAACAATATATTTTTTTAATTTTTCGGACGTTTTGATCAGTGAATCAAGGTTGTCTCCAGTCACCTCAATACTAATTGGTTTAGCTGTTGGTGGTCCGGCTTGCTCTTTGGCTACTGTAATTTCGGCGCCAGGAATGCCTTTGGCAACTTTTCTTATTTTATCTAAATAAGTAGCTGTTGCAGGCCCTGTACGTTTACCAAATTCAACAAAAGCAACAGTAATTTTTCCTTTATTAGGGTAAGCACCTTGGTCTTCATCTTGTGGGTCGGTTACGCCAACGGTTACGTTTGAAATGATAGAGGAAACATCTTTATTGTTTTTGCCGCCTACCACTTCGCTAACTTTTTTCTCTAGTGTTTTAATCACTTGGTTGGTTTGTGCTTGGTCGGTGCCAATGGGTAAAGTAGCGTACACATAAATAAAGTTTGGATCTCCCTCTGGGAAAAACACCACTTTTGGAGGCCTTACAAACATTAAACCAAGGGTAAGGAAAAGCAAGCCCACGGTACCCAAAAGCATTGCCCTTGGCCAATTTAAGGCTCTAGTGAGTAATCTTTTATAAGCGTTTTGAAAACTTGGCCATAAGTTAGTTTGGAAATTTCTGATGGCAGCTTCCAAATAAAAATGGTTTAACAGGTAAAGCAAAATCATGAGCACCATAAAATTACCTGCACCAAAACCAATTAAATAAGCTAAAACTGTAATTCCCATTAGGATAAACAAGATTTTCTTAAACTTTTTATCAAAGGTAGGCTTTGGTGGGTTGTGGTCTTCAATCTCCATAAAATCTACTGCAAAAACAGGGTTGATGATATAGGCCACCACTAATGAAGCCAATAGTGTAATGATCAGTGTTACTGGTAAAAAGAACATAAACTTACCAATAATACCTGGCCAAAAGAGCAAGGGAACAAAAGGAGCGAGGGTAGTAAGCGTACCCGAAAGCACCGGCAAAAATACCTCGCCCGCTGCTGCTTTTGCTGCTTTTACAATAGGCACCTTGCCATTTTTAAAAATACGGTGTGTATTTTCTATCACCACAATCGCATCATCTACTACAATCCCTAATCCTAACAAGAAAGAGAACAGCACAATCATGTTCATGGTAAAGCTAAAGCCAAATAGACCACCTAGAGCAGGCATGGTAATAAATGCAATAAACATCGACAAAGGCACAGATAATGCTACAAATAAGGCGTTTTTGACACCCATAAAGAACATTAAAATGATGGTTACTAAGATAAAACCAATAATAATGGTGTTTATTAAATCGTGTAGGGTAACACGTGTTTTGTCAGATTGATCGCCAGTAACTGTAATTTCAAGATTTTTTGGCAAACTCGTGCCTTTCATTTCTTTGATCAAGGCATTAATTTTATCCGAAGCTTCGATTAAGTTTTCACCACTACGTTTTTTAATATTTAAAGTTACTACGTTTTTTCCATATAAACTGGCATAGCTTTCTTGCTCTTTAAAGCTATCTTTAACTTCGGCAATGTCTCTTAGATACACTGCTGATCCGGTTGGCGTTTTGATGATGAGGTTAGAGATTTGCGCAGCATTGGTAAATTCTTTTTTTACGTTTAGCGTTCGGCGCATGCCATCCATTTTAATATCGCCACCAGAGATGGTTAAATTTTCGTATTTAATGGCATTTTCTATGTCGTAAAAAGAAATTTTAGCCGCACCCATTTTGTTCAAGTCTACATTAATTTGTACTTCTTGCTCTAAGGCGCCTACAATATCAACTCCCGAAATTTCTTTGAAGCTTTCAATTTTATCTTGTAAAAGTTTAGCATATTTTTTTAAACTTTTGAGGTCGTAATCTCCCGATAGGTTGACGTACATAATTGGCAAATCGGCCAAGTTAATGTCTGTTATCGTTGGGTCGTTGGGTAGGTTAGAGGGTAAATCTGTTTTGGCTTTATCTACCGCATCTTTTACCCGCTGTTTTGCATCGGCTATGTTTACATTGGTATTAAACTCGGCAATAATGACCGAAT
This sequence comes from Sphingobacteriaceae bacterium, assembly GCA_947460275.1. Classification (GTDB taxonomy): domain Bacteria; phylum Bacteroidota; class Bacteroidia; order Sphingobacteriales; family Sphingobacteriaceae; genus Pedobacter. Next base: position 3,872 of record CANHHZ010000162.1, read on the forward strand.
AGTTTTGGTAAGAGTTTGAGGTTACCTTTTTTAAACCTTTGGTAGATTTTAATTGCTTTTCTATTTGCTTGGTCACCAAAGTTTCCATATTGGCCGGAGAAGTACCCGGGTAAATGGTAGAAACAAATATTTTAGGGATCAATACCTCTGGGAAATTTTCTTTGGGCAGGCCTTGGTAGCCAAAATATCCCATAATGGTGATGATAACAGTTAACACATATATGGCTGTTTTGTTATCGATAGCCCAACTTGAGGGACCAAATTCTTTTTTAAAATCGTCTTTCATCTTGATAAAGATTAAGCGTAAATAGTTGTTAAATAATATTAGAATTTTACAGATTCGCCTTCGCTTAGGTCTTGTACGCCTACAGTAATTACCTTATCGCCAGCTTTAAGGCCCGACAAAATTTCAACCTTTCCTTGGTAGGTTTTGCCTGATTTTACGCTTACTTTTTTAGCGGTTCCATTTTCGGCGATGTATACAAAATCTCCATTTTCTGATTTTTGAATGGCTGCCACCGGAATGACCAAGGCTTTAGGGTTCTGATAATCCACTATCTTTAAAACAGCCAACATATTTGGGCGATATTTTTTGTTAGATGGCAATTTAATTTGGATTTCGAAACTTCTAGAAGCAGGGTCTATGGTTTTAGATGCGAAGTTGATTTTCGTATTTAAACTGTCTTGTACATCAGGAAAAACAAGCTTAACCTCATCACCTTGGCCAACACGTCCAGCATAAGTTTCTGCAACTTGTGCTTTTGCTTTTAAATTGGTGGTGTTGATGACATGGATGCCCGACATGCCCGGAGCCACTGCTTGCCCAACTTTCATATCCATGGCATCAATGGTGCCATTAATTGGCGATTTGATTTTGTACAAAGAAATTTGAGTACGTAGGGTGGCCATGCGGCGTTCGGCAGCCTCTTTTTGAGTTTTGGCATTGATGTATTGTACCTCGGTA
>CANHHZ010000163.1 GCA_947460275.1 Sphingobacteriaceae bacterium
ACGAAGCCTTTCACCGGAGGTTTTTATTCCAACAAGAAATCAATTTACCAGACAGAGATACACGCGAATTGATTCTTAAAAATTCAATCTTCTTTAATTTATTGTGCGAAGAGTTGTATTGCTCTCTTATAGATGCTGTATGGAGTGCGGCTCAACTAAAAAATATAGAAAGAAAAATAGAGCAGTTAAAAAATATCCAAAAAATAGATAGAGCACTGCTCAAGTGGTTGCTCCTCCAAGACGGAATACTGCTGAAGAAAAGAACAATTGGTTTTATGCATAAAAATAATTTCAAAAATTTGTCACAAAAACCTAAAGAAGACACTTATTGCCATAAAACTAATTAACTAAAAATGGAAGAATTTAAAATGTGTGCCACATACGGAATGACAGAAAAATGGAGCTGTACAACTTTTAGGATTTATAAAAAACGTTGTGATTATTACACCCTCTCTATTCCTGGTGGTTTTGGCGAGATTACGAATATCATTTGGCAAGGAGCCCATCTACATGTGCGAACAGACGAAGGAGTACTTTTCATTTTCAGTGATTTTTATACCTACGAAAGAATTTGATTAGCCTTTGTAATTAATTATATTTAAAAAAGATATGAACAATAAATTTATTCCTCAAACCTTAAGCAGTGTATTTCCTACCTGGACAGCGAAACAAATTACTGATTTTACTGCTTTTATGCAAAGTAATTTCAAAGAGCTCAATGCCATAGATCCCGAGTTTATGCTAACAAATTTACATGACAGTATTGCCCTGGCTCAAAAAAAATACGGTAAAGTAGTAGCCCCAGGATTACTGAGAGAAATTTACAAGAATGAAGCGCTGAGAGCACTCCAAAAAAGAAAGAAAGAAAATAATATTTCAGTACAAATTGACGAGTTTGGCGATAAGCTTGAAGAGAGGTTTGGCGATTTTGACACCCTTAGTTCGATGGAAAAAATAGAGCGTTTTGCTAGTGCTGTCAGAAATAGCCATATCTTAAAGTCGAAGGAGGCTGTTCTTTTTGACGCCATTGAAGAGGTAGCTAAAAGTGACATTGCATCTATTAGCGACCCAGGAAAGCAAAAAGCATGGAAACCTAGCCGTTTTTGGGAGCAAGTTAAGGCCAAACTTATAGAATCAAATGTTCAAATAAATGAGGCCTATTTTAGAAAGCTAAAACAACGCGCTTTAGTGTGCTTATCTCAATTATCACCAAGTATTCAAGAAGAATTACACTTCATCAACCACCAAGAGATAGCGCTTGTTCAAGACTTGAATAATTTGCTTGATTTTTTGCCAGCGCCGAGTGTTTTCAATGCCTACCGATACTCTGCAGATGAATTGCAAAAAATGCAGTGGCTCAAGGCTCTTTTTGAAGCCAACGGCTACCATTTTAATCCTAACCGGTTTCCGGAAATATATTACAGCAACCACGAGGCTGTTTTACGGTCGTATCCTTCTGTTGAAAGTGGGCAAGAAGGCACGCCTGATTATCTTGGGGTTTATCTTTTTGAAATGGAAGGCGAAAATGATCTTTTCCCATGTAGTAAGGAAGGTATTATCGTATTATTTAAAGATCGTATAGAAAATTACTGCAGTAGGCATAACGTTTCAGAAGATGCAGTAAGGTTCGTGGTATTGATGCACGAATTAGGCCATTGGCTAAGCCATTGGGCTATTCATGAAGATCATCATTGGAGTTTGGGTTATCATTTGCCAAATAAGCGAACACATGAGGGATTGGCGCAATTGATAGCCTTTTGGGCTTGCAAAGGGAATAAAGATTATTTGGCTACATTAACCAACCTTAGCCCTAGAAACGGCAAGGGAGAAGTAGATACATCAGCCATTTATGGAGGATATATTTTACTTACTGGGCATACTATTCCATTGGTGCTAAAAAAATTGGCAGCGTTGCGGAAATTTTGGATGCTGAAAGACGAAAAAATGTTTCTCTTTTTAGCATCGGATAAAAAAGAGGTGAGTAAATGGATGCGCACCTTGGCCCTATCAGATGCTGAAAAACCTTATATTGATTTGGTGGAAGAAGAAATATCAAACAGCTTAATCGAAGAAGAGGGTGATTTTTTTGACGTATATTTTTTGAAAGGCATTGGTAAGGGGGTGTATAAAACATTAGGGTTTGAAGGATTGAAATATAAAGAAATTATTTGCGAACTTTTTTATTAAAAAGCAGCAAAACTATATATAACCCATACTTTGCCCCATCTTAAATGAAAATTAAATGTTTTACAGTTAACTTAAAATTGAAACCTGAATATGATAACATTAGCAGAATATAATGCCTTTTTAAATAAAATCTCCAAGCGTGTTGACAGTTTAGCAGACTACGCTAGCTATATGAATTTTGAAAAGGATTGGGAAGACTATTATAGAAGAATTTTTACAATACACCATCAAAAAGATAAGCCTGTGAGGATTTTTATTGCCGAATCGGGTCCTGATGGGGCTTATCCAAATCCAAATTACATCTTCGATGCACACGGTTTACATCATACTATAGATGGAAAAAGAGACATGTATCTTACTAGATATTTTAAAGGCATATTTCCAAGAATTAGTATTACTAGCATGACAAAAGAAGAATGTCTTATTAAACTCGCAAAAGAAAACATTCTCATTTTAGACTTACTACCTACGCATGGCATAAAATTAAAAACGGTAGATCGAATCAAAATAAGAACAAATCTTTTAGGCTTACTAAATTTAGATAAAATTATAAGCTTGGGTCATGTCGAAATTCACTATGCTTTTTCAGTTCCGCCATCACTATATACACCGACCATGTTAGCTGGCCATTTAGGCGCAAAAAGTCTTGAATTTGGTAACGCAAACTCTGGCCAAGGACATGCGCCTTCTATTACTGCTATAAGAGCAATTGTAGCAAGAGGCTTCTAAGTCTTCTTTATCATAAATTAAGAAACATAATCGAATAGAATCAAACAAGCTCAGCATGTGCTGAGCTTGTTTGATTGATTTGAATGTAGCCCCGAGCAGAATCGAACTGCTATCTAAAGTTTAGGAAACTTCTATTCTATCCGTTGAACTACGGGGCCAATTAATTTACCTTACTACACTTCCGTTCTCGAACTTGGTGTTTGGTGCCACAAAAGTAAGTTTTCCCTCCGTATTTTCGGCCATCAAAATCATGCCTTGCGATACAATTCCTTTGATTTCTCTTGGAGCTAAATTAACCAATAAACTCACCTGCTGTCCAATGATTTCTTCGGGCTGGTAATGTTCGGCTATGCCAGAAACTACGGTGCGCTCATCTAATCCTGTATTTACAGTTAGTTTTAGCAATTTTTTGGTTTTCTCTACCTTTTCGGCGGCTACAATAGTAGCCACACGAATATCCATGGCGCCAAAATCTTCAAACTGGATATTAGCTTTTGCGGGAACAAGTGTTTGGTTTGCCACATCGTTGGCTGCTTTGCTGTTGTTTAGTTTATCTATTTGTGCTTGCACCTCTTCGTCTTCTATTTTTGTAAATAATAAGGCAGGCTCATTTAACTGGTGTCCATGCACCAAAAGATTCATTTTACCTGCATCGTCCCATTCGTAACCTCCGTAATTGAGCATTTTCATCAATTTATCAGCGGTGAAGGGCAAAAATGGTTTCATCAATATTTCCAAATTGGCTGCAATTTGCAAACTGATGTTTAAAATGGTGCGCACCCTATCCTCGTCGGTTTTAATTACTTTCCATGGCTCGGTATCGGCAAGGTATTTATTGCCTAGTCGAGCAACATTCATTACCTCGGCCATAGCCTCTCTAAAACGATAATTTTCTATGGAGGCCGCAATTTTAGCTGGATAGGTGGCCAACTCGTCTATCACCGCTTGATCTTGTGCTGTTACCTGCATTAACATAGGCACCTTGCCTTCAAAATATTTGTGGGTAAGTACGGTAACGCGGTTGATAAAATTCCCTAAAATGGCCACCAACTCGTTGTTGTTGCGGGCCTGAAAATCTTTCCAAGTAAAGTCGTTGTCTTTTGTTTCGGGTGCTGTGGCTGTGAGCACATAGCGCAAAACATCTTGTTTATCCTTAAACGCTACCAAGTATTCGTTGAGCCAAACTGCCCAATTTTTTGAGGTAGATATTTTTTGTCCCTCTAAATTTAAAAACTCATTTGCAGGCACATTATCGGCTAAAATGTAATCGCCATGCGCCATTAACATGGCCGGAAATATGATGCAGTGGAAAACGATATTGTCTTTTCCAATAAAATGAACCAATTTGGTTTCGTCGTTTTTCCAGTAATCTTCCCAATTGCATTTGTCGTCTTCCATCGGGTTGATGTAATACTCATCAGCCATTGGGTTCCAAACATCTAATTTGGCATAACTACACAACTCTTTAGTGGCCGAAATATAACCAATTGGCGCATCAAACCAAACGTATAATACTTTACCATCGGCGCCTGTTACGGGCACTTTTACGCCCCAATCCAAATCGCGGGTCATCGCCCTTGGCTGCAAACCAGCATTAAGCCAGCTTTGGCATTGGCCGTACACATTTGGTCGCCATTCTTTATGGCTTTCTATATAATTTCTAAGTTTACTTTCGTATTTATCTAAAGGTAAAAACCAGTTTTTGGTTGCTCTGCGTACCGGAGGCTCGCCAGAAAGGGTAGATTTTGGGTGAATTAAATCAGTTGCGTTTAATGTGCTTCCACAACCCTCACATTGGTCGCCATAAGCGTTTTCGTTGCCACATTTAGGGCAAGTGCCTGTAATGTAGCGGTCGGCCAAAAAAGTTTGCGCTTTTTCGTCGTAATATTGCTCGGTTACTTCTTCCGTAAAAAC
>CANHHZ010000164.1 GCA_947460275.1 Sphingobacteriaceae bacterium
ATAAAAGCACCCCAACGGCCATTTTCTAAGGCTATTTTTTCTTCGGGCCACTGTTGTATAAAACGATTGTTTTCTTTTTCTATTTTTTTGGCAATCAATTCTTCAATGTCGGTCTGCGACAAAGACTCAAAGTTATAAGCTTTAGGTACGTTGATGAATAAATCGTTCCATTTGATGAAAGGACCAAAACGGCCGGTGCCTTTCGTAACTGGCAAGCCATCAAAAGAAGCAACAGGTGCATCAGCAGCCACTTTCTCGCTGATAATTGCTATCGCTCTATCAATATCTACAGTAAGTGGATCTTCGTTTTTGGTGATAGAAATAAAAGCATCGCCCCATTTTACGTAAGGACCAAAACGGCCAACACCTACAGCAACTTCTTTGCCTTGATAATCCTCCAGTTGGAACGGTAATTTAAATTGATCTAGCGCTTCGGCCAAACTAACGGTACCAACCGATTGATTTTTCGCTAAACTGGCGTAACGCGGTTTGTCTGCATTTTCATCGTCACTCAATTCGCCTATTTGTACCAAAGGGCCGTAGCGACCAACTTTGGCATATACATTTTTACCGCTTACAGGATCTACGCCCAATAAACGTTCGCCATTGGCACGATCTGCATTTTCTAAAGTGTTTTCAACCTCGGTGTGAAAAGGTTTGTAAAACGAATGCAGCATTTTGGTCCATTCTTGTAAACCCTGGGCAATTTCGTCGAACTGCTTTTCTACATTGGCAGTAAAGTTAAAATCTACAATCCCTTTAAAATGTTCTACCAAGAAATCGTTTACCACTTCGCCAATATCGGTAGGAAAGAGCTTAGACTTTTCAGCGCCAGTAATTTCTGTTTTTGTTAATTTATTGATGCTGCCATTGGCTAAAACGATACTTAAAAAATCACGTTTACGGCCATCTCTATCTTCTTTTACCACATAACCACGGTTTTGTACCGTAGAAATAGTAGGCGCATAAGTTGAGGGGCGACCGATGCCCAATTCTTCGAGTTTCTTTACTAAACTAGCTTCTGTATAACGAGCCGGTGGACGAGAATAACGCTCGGTGGCCGACATTTCCTTTAATTGTAAATCTTGTCCTTTAGCTAAAGGTGGCAATAAGTTGCTGTCTTCGTTTTCATCTTCATCCTCATCAGTCGATTCCAAATAAACCTTTAAAAAACCGTCAAATTTCATCACTTCGCCTTCGGCAACCAATTGTTCTTTGCGGGTGCTTACACTAATATCGGCTGTGGTTTTTTCAAATATGGCTTCGCTCATTTGCGAGGCGATGGCACGTTTCCAAATCAAATCGTACAAACGTTTTTCCGAGTTATCGCCATCCACGCTGTGTTGACTAAAATAAGTAGGACGGATGGCTTCGTGGGCTTCTTGGGCACCAGCCGATTTGGTTTTATAGACACGAGGTTGGTGATATTTTTCGCCCCAAGCCGATTTAATTTCAGCCGCTGCTGCTGCAATAGCCGTTTCGGATAAATTTACCGAATCGGTTCTCATGTAAGTTATCTTTCCGCTTTCGTACAAGCGTTGGGCAATTTGCATGGTTCTAGCTACAGAAAACCCTAATTTTCTAGAGGCTTCTTGTTGTAGGGTAGACGTGGTAAATGGTGCCGCCGGATTTCTTTTAGCAGGTTTTACTTCTAAATTGCTTACCGCAAAATTAGCTTTTATACAATCTTGCAAAAATTGTTCTGCATCGGCTGCTTTTTCAAAACGTTGTGGTAACTCTGCTTTTACTATTTCTTTGCCTTTACCCGTGGTAAATTGGGCAGTAATTTTAAATGCTGCTGTAGCATTAAATTTATTGATTTCGCGTTCTCTATCTACAATTAAACGAACAGCTACCGATTGTACACGACCAGCAGATAAAGATGGCTTTACTTTTTTCCACAATACTGGCGAAAGCTCAAAACCTACCAAACGGTCTAAAACCCTACGGGCTTGTTGTGCAAATACTAAATTATAATCGATGGTACGTGGATTTTCTATCGCTTTTAAAATGGCAGGCTTGGTAATTTCATGAAAAACAATGCGTTTGGTATTGCTTTCTTTTAAGCCTAAAGTTTCGTACAAATGCCAAGAAATGGCTTCTCCCTCGCGGTCTTCATCGGAAGCTAACCACACCATTTCGGCACTTTTGGCTAACTTTTTCAATTCGGCAACTACCTGTTTTTTATCGGCCGGAACCTCGTAGGTTTGAGAAAAATCATTATCGGTATCTATGCCCATGTCGCCTTTTACCAAATCGCGGATATGGCCGTAGCTAGACTTCACCAAAAAATCTTTTCCTAAATACCCTTCTATGGTTTTAGCTTTTGCAGGAGACTCGACTATGAGTAAATTTTTTGCCATTCAGAACGTTTTTCTGCAAATAAAACTATAAATTAAGCTAATATCAAACTTGAAGCCCGATTTATTTAAAAATAATTGTTTTACCCAACTTTTATAGGTTGTTTGTTGAGGAGGATATCTTACAATTAAATGCCATCACTTCATTTTCTTACCTTGCAATTATAAATCTAAGTCATAATATAACTATATTCGTTCTGTAAATTTAAAACCCATCATCATGATCAATACTTTATTAATTTTATTTAGTTTGGTGACAACACCAACGCCACCAAAAAATGTTTACGATTTTTCTTTTAAAACTATCGATGGCAAAATGATAAAGCTTTCGCAGTTTAAGGGCAAAAAAATATTAATTGTAAACACCGCCTCTAAATGTGGTTATACCCCGCAATACGAAGATTTAGAAAAACTGCACAAGCAATATGGAAAAAAAATCGTTTTAATCGGTTTTCCGGCAGGCAACTTTGGCGGACAAGAATTGGCCACCAACAGCGAAATTCAAGATTTTTGTAAAAAGAACTTTGGTGTTACCTTTTTGTTGAGCCAAAAAACAAGCGTAAAAGGCAATGACATTAGCCCTTTATTTGCTTTTTTAACCTCGACAGAAAACGCTGATTTTAAAGGCGATATCAATTGGAATTTCGAAAAGTTTTTAATTAACGAAAATGGAGAATTGGTACACCGCTACCGTTCGGGCGTTAAACCTTTAGACGAGAAAATTGTAAAAAACTTTTAATCTATACTTAGGTTGGTCTAAATCCCAAAGCTTAATTGCTTCGGGATTTTTTTTGTACTCATTTTTAGATTAAAACCGTGAAATTTAATTGCTGATTGATAAAAATTAATTGATTGGAAATTAAATGAGCTATTGGGTTAAATTTCACTTCTTTTTTGGGTTGGATGAAATAAAGATATTAGCTTTAATTAAGTATAACCAATGGAATTTATAAAATAAAGTTGTCTATTCGGACAACTTTTGTTAACTTTACAAAGTATGAGTGAAATAAAACTGAGAACAGTAACCTTATACAAAGACTACTTTGCTAACTTTTTTAAAAAACAGAGGCAGAAAGTAAAAGACAAAATAATATGGACTTTTAGGATTATTGAAACTCAAAAGCAAATTCCAACCGATTATTTAAAACATATTGAAGGAACGGATGGGCTTTATGAAATTAGGGTGCAGCAGGCCAGCAATATTTTTCGCATTTTTTGCTTTTTTAATGAAGGCAAACTTATTGTTTTGGCAAATGGCTTTCAGAAAAAAACACAGAAATCCCCAAAGTCAGAAATTGATAAAGCATTGAAAATTAAAAAGGAATATGAAACAGAAGAGCAACACTAAAACACTTGATCAATTTGTTGACGAACAATATGGAAAAAAGGGAATTGCTAAACGTGATCAATTTGAAGAAGGTTATGAAGCTTTTAAACTTGGTTTTCTAATTCAACAAGCTCGACTTGAAAAAGGACTTACCCAAGAAGAACTTGCACAAAAATGTGGCACCAACAAGGGTTACATTTCTAAAATTGAAAACAACATTAAAGAAGTTCGTATTTCTACACTGCAAAAAATTGTTGAACTTGGATTGGGCGGACATTTAGAACTCTCCATTAAACTTTAAATGTTGATTTAAAAGATTAAAGCAAATTACCACAACAATTTTTAAACATTATTGCTCTAAATAAAATTAAATACTATTTTTGGTTGTAAACAAAACCCGAATAAACACACCCAAAACTACCAAAGCCAACATAAATATTAAAAATGCGCAATGCGTAATTTGTATATCTTCTTGTTCATAAATTTGACAAAAACTTGTCTATTTAGTGGATAAGTTAGGTTTTTGATGGCTGGAGTAGCGTATATTGGCGAGTTACCTGCAAGTGTAGGCCGACACAACATAAACAAAGAGCAGACATCTATGAATAGACTTTTTTTAATAATTCTGACTTTTTCACTTTTTGCGATTAACTGTAATGGACAGAAAGCTTTTAACCCAAAAATCGAAAAAGTCTTTCTTGACAAAACGGACACGACAAAAAACTGTTACACAATAATATATCCACCAAAACTTCCTTGGACAGGATATTTGTTTCTTATTTCAGGTTTTGGAGAAACAGCAGAAAATGTTTTACAGCAGACTGACTTGCCAAAAAAGTTAGCTCAAAATGGAATATTGACAATTATCCCAACTTTTCAAGATGGTGTATTATCTTTTGGTGTGGATAGTTTAAGCCAACAAACTTTTGACAAAATTTTAAAAGATGTAACTTCTAAGAACAAACTTATTGACCAAAAATTTTACATTGGTGGATTTTCAATTGGTGGTAGTTGTGCGATAAAATATGCTGAAAATGCTACAATTAAACCAACTGCGGTTTTTACAATTGACCCACCACTCGACTTTGAAAGATTTTATAATTCAGCGAAAAGAGATATTAGACTTTCAAAAAATAATGA